>DASXGF010000587.1:0-19266 GCA_036489275.1 Myxococcaceae bacterium
GCATCGTCCTGACCGTGGGGGTGGCGTACCTCCGCCGCCGGAGGGCCGGCCCCCACGCTTCACCTTGACCGTCCTCGGACAGTCCACCTACAAGACCGCGGCCTGTTCCCTGGACGTCACGAGGTTCCCATGCGCTCTGCCCTGGCCGCAGTGTTGATGAGCTGTGCCCTCGCACTCGTCGGCTGCGAAAAGAAGGCCTCCGCTCCGGCTGCGCCGTCCGGTGGCACCGCCTCCAGCGGGACCCCCGGCGTCACCGCTGACACCATCCTCATCGGGGAGGTGGGCTCGCTCACCGGCTCCGAGGCCACCTTCGGCATCTCCACCCGCAACGCCATCGAGCTGGCGATCAACCAGGTGAACGCCGCCGGCGGCGTGAAGGGCAAGAAGATCGACGTCCGGGTCTACGACAACCAGAGCAAGCCCGAGGAAGCGGCCAACGCCGCCAACCGCCTCATCAACCAGGACAACGTCCTGCTGATCCTCGGGGAGGTGGCGAGCAGCAATTCCATCGCCATGGCGAACAAGGCGCAGCCGGCCAAGGTCCCGATGATCTCCAACGCCTCCACCAACCCGAAGGTGACGGAGATCGGTGACTACATCTTCCGCGTCTGCTTCATCGACCCGTTCCAGGGGTACGTGATGGCGAAGTTCGCCCACGACAACCTCAAGATGAACAAGGTGGCCGTGCTCCGCGACCTGGGCTCCGACTACAGCCAGGGCCTGGCGGACGTCTTCGAGCGGAAGTTCACCGAGATGGGCGGGAAGATCGTCGCCGGCGAGACCTACACCAAGGGCAGCACCGACTTCCGCAGCCAGCTGACGGCCATCAAGCGGGCCTCGCCCGACGCCATCTACATCCCCGGCTACTACAACGACATCGGGCTCATCGCCCGGCAGGCCCGCGAGCTGGGCATCACCGCCACGCTGATGGGCGGCGACGGATGGGACAGCCAGAAGCTGTTCGAGCTCGGCGGCTCGGCGATCGACGGCAGCTACTTCAGCAACCACTACAGCCCGGACGACCCGAACCCCCGCATCCAGAAGTTCATCGCCGCCTACAAGGCCGCCTACGGCTCGGTGCCCGACGCGCTCGCCGCGCTGGGTTACGACGCGGCGATGGTGGCGGTGGATGCGATCAAGCGCGCGCCCAGCTTCGACCGGGCGGCGATCCGGGATGCCATCGCGCAGACCAAGAACTTCCACGGGGTGACCGGCAGCATCACCCTGGACGAGAAGCGGAACGCCACCAAGCCCGCGGTCGTTCTCGAGGTCACCAAGGGCCAGACGAAGTACGTGGACACGATCGCCCCCTGATGTCGGACTTCGCGCAGCACCTCATCAACGGGGTTGCCGCAGGTACCATCTACGCCCTGGTCGCCCTCGGCTACACCATGGTGTACGGGGTGCTGAAGCTCATCAACTTCGCCCACGGCGACGTGATGATGGTGGGAACGTTCTTCGGGTACGCGGTGGCCCAGAAGCTGGGGTACGAGCACCAGTCGTCGCTCTGGGGGGTGCTCCTCATCTTCCTCGCGGCGATGGCCGGGTGCGCAATTCTCGGCTTCGTCATCGAGCGGTTCGCCTACCGCCCGCTCCGGGACAAGCCGCGCCTCACGGCGCTGATCACCGCGATCGGCATCTCCTTCACCCTGTCATACGGGTTCCAGCTGGACTTCGGGCCGCTGCCCGGAGCCGCTCCGCGGGCCTTCCCGGAGATCATCACCCCCCGCGAGTGGCTGATCATCGGGGACCGGGCGGTGGTCATCTGGAACTGGCAGGTCATCAGCCTGGGGATCGCCATCAGCCTGATGCTGATGCTGCAGGGCCTGGTGTACCGGACCCGGTTCGGGCGGGCGATGCGCGCCGTCTCGTTCGATCACCGGACCGCGGCGCTGATGGGCATCCCGGTGGACCGGATCATCGCCCTGACCTTCATGCTGGGGAGCGCGCTGGCCGCCGGGGCAGGCATTCTCTACGCCATCAAGGACACCGCCATCCAGCCGCTGATGGGGCTCTACGTGGGCCTCAAGGCCTTCGTCGCCGCGGTCATCGGCGGCATCGGCAACGTCCCCGGAGCGGTGGTGGGAGGTCTGCTCCTCGGGCTGGTCGAGGAGTTCGTCGTCGGCTACTCGTCCAGCAGCTGGCGTGACGCGGTGGCCTTCGGCTTCCTCATCATCGTCCTGCTCGTCCGTCCGGGTGGGCTCTTCGGCCGCGTCGCGGCGGAGAAGGTGTAACGATGCCGGCCTGGCTCCGCGGACTGGTGCCGGTGCTGATCGCCGTCGCGGTCCTGGTGGTCTTTCAGCTTGTCCTCGGAGACTCGCCGTTCTTCGTCTACCTGGCGTCGATCGTCGGGGTGAACGTCATCCTCGCCGTGTCGCTGAACATCGTGAACGGCATGACCGGGCAGTTCTCGATCGGCCACGCCGGGTTCATGGCGGTTGGCGCGTACACGGCGGGCAAGCTGAGCCTGCTGATCAAGGACGTGGCCATCGCCGGCCTGCCCACGGTGGTCTCGGATCAGGTGCAGCTCGTGGGCACGCTCCTCGCCGGGGGGCTCGCCGCGGCGTTCTGTGGCTTCATCGTCGGCTTGCCGTCCCTGCGGTTGCGCGGCGACTACCTGGCGATCGTGACCCTCGGCTTCGGGGAGATCATCCGGGTCGTCGTCCAGAACCTGGAGGTGTTCGGGAGGGCGCTGGGGCTCTCCGGCATCCACCAGACCTCCAGCCTCTTCGCGGTCTGGTTCTGCGTGTTCCTGGTGGTCCTGGTGGCGAGGCGCATCGTGGGGAGCACCCACGGCCGGAGCCTCTGGGCCATCCGGGAGGACGAGGTCGCCGCCGAGGCGATGGGGGTGAACACCACCGGCTACAAGGTCCGCGCCTTCGTCATCTCCTCGTTCTTCGCCGGGGTCGCCGGCGGGCTGTTCGCCCACTTCGTGCCGATCATCAACCCTGGCTCGTTCACCTTCGTGAAGAGCATCGAGATCGTGGTGATGGTGGTGGCCGGAGGCCTGGGAAGCACGACGGGGGCGATTGTCGCCGCGATCTTCCTCACCCTGCTTCCCGAGGCGCTGCGGACACTCTTCCTCCAGCTCGGTGGCCTGGGCGCCGGAGCGTCGCTGGCGCAGAAGGTCGACCAGATCCGCATGCCGGTGTACGGGATGTTGCTGGTCCTTCTGATGCTGGTGCGGCCCCAGGGGCTGTTCGGCACGCGGGAGATCTGGGACATCTTGCCGCGGTGGTGGCCCGGCGCGCGGAAGGGGATCACGTGAGCGACGAGATCCTCCTCGACGCGGTGGGCGTGGGCATCGAGTTCGGCGGCCTGCGCGCGCTCCATGGCTTCGATCTCAAGATCCGCCAGGGTGACCTCAAGGGGCTCATCGGGCCGAACGGGGCAGGCAAGACCACCGCCTTCAATCTCCTCACCGGGGTCTACGTCCCCACGCACGGAGACATCCGGGTGTGCGGTGAGCGGGTCAATGGACGGCAGCCGCACCAGATCAACCACCTAGGGCTGGCGCGCACCTTCCAGAACATCCGGCTGTTCCGCGCCCTCACCGCCCTGGACAACGTGCGGGTCGCCTGCCTCTCCGACGAGACGCCGGTCTTCTCCCGCCAGCGGATCGACGAGCTGCGGCGCCGCTCCTCGGGGAAGAGCCCGGTGGCGGGGGCGATGGACGCGCTCAACAACTACGTGGACTGGTGGCGGGCGCTGCTCCTCACCCCCGGATTCCAGGAGGAGGAACGGGAGATCACCCATCGGGCCGAGGAGCTCCTCCGGGTGATGGGGCTCTCGCACCGCCGCAACGAGGAGGCTCGTAACCTGCCCTACGGCGAGCAGCGGCGGCTGGAGATCGCGCGCGCGCTGGGGACTCGCCCGCGGGTCCTGCTCCTCGACGAGCCGGCGGCGGGGATGAACACCCGGGAGAAGGCCGACCTGATGGTTCTGATCCGCCAGCTCCGGGACCAGTTCTCGCTCGGCATCCTCGTCATCGAGCACGACATGAAGCTGGTGATGGGCATCTGCGAGGACATCACCGTGCTCGACCACGGGGTCACCATCGCCTGTGGCGCTCCGGAGCGGGTGCGCCAGGATCCGAAGGTCATCGAGGCCTACCTCGGCGACAGCTACCTGGCCGCGCACGGCATGCCGGTCCCTCCGCGGTCGCCCACGACGGAGACGCCGGCGACATGAGCGCGCCGGCGACGCTCGGGGCCCGCAAGTCGCGGGACCAGCTGCTCGACGTGAACGAGCTGCACGTGTCCTACGGAGCGATCACCGCGCTGCGCGGTGTGTCGCTGACCGTCGGGCAGGGCGAGGTCGTTGCGCTCATCGGGGCCAACGGGGCGGGCAAGACGAGCACGCTCCGGGCCATCTCCGGGATGCTGAAGCCCCGGTCGGGGCACATCCGGCTCGCCGGGCAGGAGATCCAGGGGCTGAAGTCGAATCTCCTGGTGCCGAAGGGCATGGCACACGCTCCGGAGGGGCGGGGCATCTTCCTGAACCTCACGGTGATGGAGAACCTCGAGCTCGGCGCGTACCTCCGGAGGGACGCCCCGGAGATCAAGCAGGACCTCGACTACGTCTTCGTGCTCTTCCCCCGGCTCCGGGAGCGGATGAAGCAGCAGGCCGGGACACTCTCCGGCGGCGAGCAGCAGATGCTCTCCATCAGCCGCGCACTCATGAGCCGGCCGAAGCTGCTTCTCCTCGACGAGCCGTCGCTCGGGCTTGCGCCGCAGGTGGTGGAGACCATCTTCCGCATTCTCCGCGAGGTGAACGGTCGCGGGGTCAGCATCCTCCTCGTGGAGCAGAACGCGCACCTCGCGCTGAACCTCGCGCACTTCGGTTACGTGCTGGAGACCGGCGAGGTCGTGATGCAGGGCGAGGGGAAAGCGCTGCTGGCCGCGCCGGAGATCCGGAAGGCGTACCTCGGCGAGTGAGCCGCGGCGTCAGTTACTCCGACCCGGCTGGTGTCTCCGAAAACGACCGCGCCCACCGCCGCCCGGGAAGGGCAGGGTGGGCGCGTGTGCCGGCTCCGAGCGCCGGCGTCCCCGTACGAACGGGGACTAGTTCACCTTGACGCTGATGCTCTTCGGCTTCGCCTCGGCCCGCTTGGGGACGAAGATCCGAAGCACGCCGTTCTTCTGCTCGGCGGTGGCCTTGTCGGCCTCGAGGGTGGCGGGGAGGGTGAAGCTCCGGGCGAACACGCCGTGGCTGCGCTCGATCCGGTGATAGCTCTCACGCTTGTCCTCGCGCTCCAGCCTCCGCTGGCCGCGGACGGTCAGCACGCCGTCCTCCAGACGAACGTCCACGTCCTTCGCGTCGACCTCGGGGAGGTCGAACTTGAAGGTCACTCCCTCGGTGTCCTCGAAGACGTCGACCGCGGGGGTCCAGCCGTACGACTCGCTGCTGCGGGTGAAAGCGAGGCTGCCGTCGAACAACCGGTTCACCTCGTCCTGAAGACGCGCGAAGTCGCGCGCCGGGTTCCAGCGCTGCATGGTGCTCATGTTTTCTCCTGTTCCTTCGAAGGCCCGCACAGATGCGTGCCGAAATCCAAGGCGAGGAAAACGTAAAGCGGCGCTCTCGTCCGTCAAGGCGAGGCCTTCCCGGGCGCGTCCAATGTGAGCGCAACGAGCGGTACGTCAGCCGGGCAGCGTCCAGCGCGCGAGCGCGGTGTGCACCGCCCCGCCGGGAAGCGTCTCGCTCTTGAAGAGCGCGACCTCGCGAAGCTCGAAGGTGCCCTCGAGTCCCTTCGTCAGCGCGGAGCGGCAGCGCCCGAGCAGGATGTCCCCGCGCGCCGAGCGGGAGCGGGCCAGGGTGAGGTGAGGACGGAACGGTCGCTCCGGGTCGAGCTGCACCAGCGGTTCCGCCGCCCGTCGTGCGTCGGCGACGAGCGTCTGGAGCCCCTCGACGTCACCGGTGAGCGTGGTGGCCAGGACCCGGGGCGAACGCGACGGACCGAAGGTCTCCATGCCGGCCAGCGCGAGGCTCAGCGCCCGATGCCGGCCGCACACTCCGCCGAAGGCCGCCTGCAGCGGGAGGACCGTCGGGTCGGCCACAGACCCGAGGAAGACCAGCGTCAGGTGGAGGCTCTCCGGCGGCAGCCATCGCGCCTGCGGCGTCGCGGCACGCACCGGCTCGAGCTGCGCGTGCAGCGAGTGCTTGACCGCGTCCGGTACCACGCCGGCGAGGAACAGGCGCACGGCCCGTCATGCTAGCGCCGAAACCATCTGGATCCTGCTCAGCGGCTCGCGGGGGTCGCCATCCCCGCCGTCTGCGGCTCGACGCGCCTGGCGAAGGGGGTGATCTCCAGCGCGGTGTGGATCTCGTCCGGGTAGAACAGCGCCCCGTCCTTCACCACCAGCCGGCCCTTCCGGATGGCGTGGATGTCGGTGAGCGGGTCTCCGTCCACGAGGTAGAGCGCCGCCCGCTTGCCCACGGCGATGGTCCCCAGCTCCGACTCGCGCCCGAGGAAGCGCGCGCCGCCCAGGGTCGCGGCCTTGAGCGCGTCGAGCGGGCTGAGCCCGGCGCTAACCCAGGACTCGAGCTCTCCGTGGAGCACCAGCCCCGCGAGCTCGTCGGTGCCGGGCACCAGCGGGACGCCCTCGCGGTGCAAGGTCACCAGGATCTGCTCGAGCTTCTTCCAGCTCGCGTCGTAGCGCGCGTACTGCTCCGGCTTCACGTCCAGGACCAGCGTCCGCCGGTCGCGCTGCACCGCCGCCGGCACGTGGTCGATCCACGGGGCGTCCGTCGGAGACCCCTTGCCGGGACGTCCCACGAAGAGGGGCGCGAAGGTGGCCATGGTCGGCTCGAGCGTCGTCTTCCGCTCCTTCATCAGCTGAAGGAGCCGACGGAAGTCCGCTCCCTGGAGGTCCAGGTCCGCCAGCCGCTCGCCGATCACGGTGAAGCGGACCGGCGTGCGCGGGTCCTCACCCGGCTTGAGCACGAACATCAGCACCAGCTGGTTGATGTGGTTGATCTCGTCGTAGCCGTCCCGGATGGCCTGCTCGGAGGTCATGAACGCCGGAACGTGTCCCGAGACGTGCAGCCCCAGCCGGTGCGCCTCGTCCGCCATCGGCTTCACGAACGCAGGGGGCATCGAGTTGTAGATCTTGATGCCCCAGAAGCCGTGGTCCGCGTACCAGCGCACCCGCCCCACCGCCTCGTCGACCGTCTGCACGGTGAACCCGCCGGACGCGGAGAAGGGAGACTTCCCCTCCAGGAACCCGCTCGCGAAGACGCGGGGGCCGACCAGCTCCCCGGAGTCGAAGCGCGGCATCAACGCGAGGAGCGAGGTGTTGTCGTTGCCGGGGTCGCGCACCTGCGTCACCCCGGAGGCGATGTCCAGCAGGCCGTCCCAGTCGCCGGTGTGGGCGTGGGAGTCGATGAGGCCGGGAAGGAGCGTGCCCCCCTGCGCGTCGATCACCGTCGCTCCGGCCGGAGGTGGGTCCGCACGCAGGCCCACGATGCGATCGCGGTAGAGCACCACGTTCTGCCCGGTGCTGGCGGTCCCGGCCACCGGGTCGAAGATGCGGGCGTGGGTGATCCACACCGGCCCGTCCGGGCGGTGGGTGAGTCGCTTCGAGAGATCCCGGAGGAGCTCCGCGTTCAGGTCGCGGGCGATGGCGGACAGCTCCGCGAAACGGCCGGCGTGCTCCTCGCGGGTCAGGACCGCATACGGATTGACCGCCGCGACGAGGTTCGTCCCCCGCGCCAGCAGCAGGCTGGGGCTGCCGATCGAGGTTCCCCACAGCGCATAGGCCTGGAGCTTCTCCTTCGACGGGCCCACGGTCACCTCGCGAAGCTTCTGGAGGCGCAGCGTCCCGGAGGGGAACGCGGCGCGAGTCAGGCCCTTGCTCCCGAGCAGCACCCGCGTGAAGTGGAGGGTCGTCCAGGGACTCCCCCGGTTGTCGACGTAGAGGGCGTCGCTCGCCGGCGCCTCACCCTGGTCGTCGATGCTGGTCCAGCGGGCCCGGCCTCCCTCGATGGCGAACGACTCCTTCACCGGCGCGCCGAACGTCGAGGTCCCCTCGATGGTCCGCGAGGTCGGAAGCCCGTTTTTCCCGAGGACGATGTGTTCCTTGATCTTCGGACCGCGCCCGTTGTCGTCGACGCGCCAGTCCACGTCGATCGCCGACCCCTGGGTGGTCACCGCCAGCGTCCCGATGCGCCCGTTGGCCGTCACCAGGGCCATGCGCTCGGTGGTCGCGGCCAGCGCCAGCGAGGGAAGCAGGGCGAGGAGCAGCCAGGAGCCCCGCGCATGACGCGTCATCACCATGTCCAGCACCCTCCCGGAGGGAGGGGCACCCTAGTACGGCCGGCCCGGGAACGGAGACCGCGGCGGCGAACGGCGTCTCAGTAGGCCTTGGACCAGACCCAGGCGCCGGTGCTCGCGTTCCCGCAGACCACGCAGCTGCCACTTTCCTGCTTCAGGTCGAAGGGCCGGTTCCGCGAGGTGACGCCGCCCGTCTCCTCCTTGATCCGCGCCTCGCAGGCCGGAGAGAGGCACCACTGGGCGACCAGGAACCCATCGTCGGCGCGCTTCTTCATCTCCTCGAGCGAGCCGACGACGAACGTGTTCGCGTCGCGGAAGGCCTTCGCCCGCGCGAACAGCGCCTTCTGCATCGCATCGAGCTTCGCCTTCGCCACCGGGACCGCCTGGTCGAGGGGGACGGATTCCTTGCTCCGGTCGTCCCGGCGGACGAGGACGCAGGCTCCCTTCGCCAGGTCCTTCGGCCCGAGCTCCATCCGGAGGCAGACCCCCGCCAGCTCGTACTCGAAATACTTGAAACCCGGACCCTTGCTCTCGTCGTCGTCGACGATGACCGAGAGGCCCGCGGCGCGCAGGTCCTCGGCGACGGCCTGCGCCTTCGCGATCACCGGGCCGCGCTCCTCGCCCTTCCCGATGACCACGATGACCACGTGGGTGGCCGCCAGCTTCGGAGGAATCACCAGACCCGAGTCGTCGGAGTGGGTCATCACCAGCCCGCCGACCAGCCGGGTGGAGGCGCCCCACGAGGTCTGCCACACGAAGTGCTGCTGCCCGTCGCGACCCTGGAACTGCGTCCCGAACGCCCGGGCGAAGTTCTGCCCCAGGTGGTGGCTGGTGCCGGCCTGCAGCGCCTTCTTGTCCTGCATCATCGCCTCGATGCTGTAGGTCCGGAGCGCGCCGGCGAACTTCTCGCTGTCCGACTTCTGCCCGGCGAGCACCGGCATCGCCATCCACTCCTCGGCGAAGGTCCGGTACACCTCGAGCATTCGCAGCACCTCCTCCTGCGCCTCGGCGTCGGTTTCGTGGCAGGTGTGGCCTTCCTGCCAGAGGAACTCGGTCGTGCGGAGGAAGAGCCGGGTGCGCATCTCCCAGCGCATCACGTTGGCCCACTGGTTGAGGAGCATCGGGAGGTCCCGGTAGCTCTGGATCCACCGGGCGAACATGGAGTTGATGATGGTCTCGGAGGTGGGCCGGATGACGTAGGCCTCCTCCAGCTTCTTGCCACCGGCGTGGGTCACCACCGCGAGCTGCGGAGCGAACCCCTCCACGTGCTCGGCCTCCTTGCGGAGGAAGCTCTCGGGGATCAGCAGCGGGAAGTAGGCGTTCCTGTGCCCGGTGGCCTTGAACATCCCATCGAGCCCGCGCTGGATGTTCTCCCAGATCGCGTACCCGTTCGGGCGGATGACCATGCAGCCCTTGACGTCGGAGTAATCCGCGAGCTTCGACTTGAGGACCACGTCCACGTACCACTCGGAGAAGTTCTTCTCCCGAGGGGTCAGCTTCTCGGCCATGACCGGTCACGTACCGGAGAGGCCGGGGCGGCGCAACTACCGGTTGGCCGGGCTGGTGATGCCGGGGATCTCCTGCACCGGCTCGAGGGGCTGCACCTTCCCCGCGTTGGGGTCGACCGTCACCCGCATCGGGTCGGGCACGCCGGGCCCCAGGTCGAAGTCCAGCTGGAGCATCCCGCTGGGCAGTGTCTGGCTACTGGTGAGCGTGGGGCGATCCACGCCGGTGTTGGCGACGACGTAGTCGCTCCCGGCCCTCACCGCCGAGGCGAAGCCGAGCGTGGAGATGGCGCCGGGCGACGGCGCGGGCCCGGGGGCGGGGGGGCGGTCGCTGTGTCCGGCGGCGGCGCATCCGGCGCCGAGGAGCAACACGCCGAGCCAGCCCGAGGAGCGGGAGCGCACGGCCTCAAAGCCTGGGCGCCGTGTCCGGTGCAGTCAAGCACCTAGCGGGCGGGCTGGGTGACGCCGGGGACCTGCAGCGACTCCATGCCGGTGATCTGCCCGCTGCCCCGATCGACGGTCACGCGCACCGGGAACCTCCCCGGCCCGAGGTCGAAGGTCAGCTGCAGGATGCCCGGGGAAAACTCCTGGCTCGAGATCAGCGTCGCGTCTGTCACGTTGGCGGACCGCTTCACGTAGTCGCTGCCCAGTCGCACCGCCTGGTCGAACCCGAGGTTGGCGATCATCCCCGGTGACGGGGGCGGCGCCGGATCCGGCGGCCGGTTGCTGTGTCCAGCGGGTGCGCAGCCCGTCCACATCACCAGGAACCCCGCCGCCCAGGCGTGCCTCATCTTGGTGACGAGGGTGCTCACGCGGTCCGAGGCGGGTCAAGCGCTCCCGTCCTCCTGCGACCGGGAGGCGACCGCTCCCGCTGGAACCGCCGGGCTCCCTTTCGTGCACGTCCGTGCGCAGCTCGAGCGTGACGGCGCTGTGTCGGACCCGGTGCGCAGCGTGCCTACGCTAGATTGCGACGTCAGAGTATTTGTTAACGTCGTCACGAATGCCGCGGCCGCGCCTGCTCGTCGTCGACGACAATCTCGAGTTGCTCTCGCTCCTGACCCACCTCTTCGAGGACGCCGGCTACGACGTGGTCTCGGCGTCCAAGGGGAAGCAGGCCCTCGATGTCGCACGGGGCAATGCTCCGGCCCTGGCCGTGCTGGACGTGCTCCTGCCCGACATCATGGGCTACCACCTCGCCGATCAGCTGCGGAAGGAGTTCCCCCAGCTTCCGGTCATCTTCGTCACCGGGGTGTTCAAGGGCGGCAAGCACGGCGCCGAGGCCCGGCAGAAGCACGGCGCCGTGGCCTGGTTCGAGAAGCCCTTCGAGGCTCGAAAGCTCCTCGAGGCGGTGGCGAAGCACGTCCCGGCGACTCCCAGCCCCTCCGGCGGCACCGAGGAGTTCGAGGTCGAGCTGGACATCGACATCGAGGAGGAAGAGCAGCCGGACACGATGGAGCTCACCGGCAAGATCAAGGTCGTCGGTGGCGGTGGCGACGACGTCAGCGCCGAGCTCCACGGGGCCGACCTCCGGGCGAAGCCGATGCAGCGGCACCCGGACACCCTGGTCCGTACCCGCCCGCCGGGGCACCCGATCCCGCCGCCGCCGACCAAGGCGCTCCGGCGCGGCGAGCTGCGGGACAACCTTCCCTCGCTCGTCACCGCCTTCTTCCAGACCCGGGAGACCGGAGAGCTGGGCGTGCAGCGCGGGCAGGTGAAGAAGGTCGTGTATTTCGAGGACGGAATGCCGGTGTTCGCGCTCTCCAACCTCCTGTCCGACCGCCTCGGGCAGTTCCTGGTGCGCACCGGGAAGATCCGCCCGGAGCAGCTCGCCGACGTCGCGCTGATGGCTCAGCAGACGAAGCGGCGCACCGGCGACATCCTGGTGGAGCGCGGTCTGCTCCGCGACACCGAGCGGCTCTACTACGTGGGGCAGCAGGTCAAGTCGATCATCTATTCCCTCTTCGCCTGGGAAGAGGGCACCTACGTGATGTCCTTTGGCGGCAAGGCCCGCGGGGAAAATCTGAAGCTGGACGTGAACCCGGCGAACCTCATCGTCCGCGGGGTGAAGAAGCTCTACAAGGCGGACCGGGTGAAGCGCATCCTCGCCCTCGAGGATCGCCTCGTGCCGTCGCGCCAGCCGGTGTACCCGCAGTCGGACATCGAGCTGGAGCGCTGGGAGTCGGAGCTGCTGGCGCACGCGGACGGAACCCGCACCGTCGCCGAGCTGATTGCCTTTGCCCGGCGCCCGGAACCGGTGGTGCAGCTCACCCTGACGTCGCTGCTGGCGGTGCAGGCCCTGGAGAAGCCCGCTAGCTGAACAGCCTCGGCAGGAGCGGCCAGCCCCAGAGGAGGCCCATCGTCACACTGAGCATCCCGGCCCCGGCGCTTGCCCAGCCGCGGGCGCGTGGAGTGCGGAGCAGACGCGCGAGTGGCCAGCCGGCGAGACCCGAGAGCAGGGCCATCCCGAGCACCGAGCCACCGCCGAAGACCACCGTGTAGGCGATGCGCTCCACGTGGCTGTCGAACCCGGCCAGCACCAGCGCGGTCAGGGCGCCGGTGCCGGCGAGGCCGTGGATAACGCCCACCACCAGCGGCCGGACCGCGAAGGCGCGCCGCCCCAGGTGCACGTGCGCGCCCTGACCTGCGTGCACGTGCGGCCGCCCGCCGTGCTCGTGGCTCTCGGGAGCGCCGCGGCTCATCTCCGAGCGCGCACGCGCCAGCGCCCTCACCCCGAGGAAGAGAAGCATCGCCGAGACCAGCAGCTCGAACGCGGCCGTCAGCCGATCGGAGAGCGTCGTGCGCAGCAGCGCGAGCAGCAGGCCCATCGCCAGCAGCGCGAGCGTGTGGCCGAGCCCCCAGTACGCGCCCAGCCAGAGGCCCGAGCGCGGGTCGTCCTCCTCGGTGACCAGGGTGGAGACCGCCGTCAGGTGATCGGGCTCGAGGGCATGTCGCATGCCCAGGAGCAACCCGAGCAGCCAGGCGGTGACGGTCGACAGAGCGGCCTCCAGCGTCCCTCGGGGCTCTAGCACGGGCGGCGCAACCCCGCCGACCCTGCATGCGCTGGACTGTCAACCCCTACCGTCCCGCGCCGGCAGTCGTCACCCCTTCGAGGCAGATGCCATCGAACGGGAGAGAACCATGTCGAAGAGAGACATCATCGGCGCCGTGGCGGTGATCGGCGCCCTGGCCTTCGGGGCCTGCGAGCAGAATCCCTCGGGTCCGGCCTCGGAGCGTGGAGGCGCGACGTCGGCGCCGGCAGCCCGTGGCCCGAGCGGGGAGCCGGCGTCTCGTGACAGCGCGAAGGGACCGGGCGGGATGGCCAGCGGGTCCTCCGCGAGCGCGAACGACCAATCCGGCACCGGCGGCTCCGGCGATGCCGGCATGGGCCGCGACGCAGGGATGAGGTAGCGAGACCGGGCGCGGAGTCGGATCTTCCGGCTCCGCCGCTCACCCCGCCGCATCGCGCCGGACGGTCGGGTCCCTCCCGGCCACGGCCGACGACGTCCCGAGCCCCAGATCCTCCGCCATCCGGCGATGCTCGGCCGAGCCGAGCTCCGTGAGGCGATCCTCGGCCGGCCGCACGAACCGCCGCACCAGCGCGTCGATGCGCGCGTGGGCGTCGCGGAGCCGTTCCTCGGGGAGGTGGCCCCTCCGGGCCGCGTCGACCAGCGCGTCCAGCACCCGGTGCTGCACCGCCGGGTGGTGGCAGACGAGGAGCACGTCCACTCCCGCGCGCACCGCCTCGACCGCTGCGGCCGCAGGATCGGCGATGGCCTTCATCTCCAGATCGTCGCTGACCACCACGCCACGAAAGTTCAGCCCCTCGCGCAGGAGCCCGGTGATGGACTTCCGGCTGAGGGTCGCCGCCACGTCCTCGCCGAGCGCGGGGAAGCGGACGTGCGCCGTCATCACGGACGCGAGCCCCGCCCGGGCGTAGGCGCGGAAGGGGACGAGCTCCACAGCCTCCAGCCGCTCGAGGCCATGCTCCAGCACGGGCAGCGTGAGGTGGCTGTCCTGGAGCGTGTCCCCGTGTCCGGGGAAGTGCTTCCCGCAGGAGGCGACGCCGCCCTGCTCCAGCCCCTCGCCGAGGGCGACGCCGAGGCGCGCGACCTCCGCGGGATCCGTGGAGAAGCTCCGATCGCCGATCACCGGATTGGCGGGGTTGCTGTCCACGTCCAGCACCGGGGCGTAGTCCCAGTCGAACCCGGTGGCCCGCAGCTCGAAGGCGAGTAGCCGACCCACGCGCCGGGCGATCTCCACGTCGCCGCGCTGTCCGATGACGCGCATGGGGGGCAGCGCGGTGTAGGGCGCCCCTCGCAGGCGGGCGACCCGGCCCCCTTCCTGGTCCAGCGAGACGGGGAACGGACGGCCCGCCCGCGACTTCAGCTCGCGGACCAGCAGCGCGGTCTCGGCCGGCGTCCCCACGTTCCGGCCGAAGAGGATGGCGCCCAGCACGCCGGCCTCGACCAGGGCGCCGACGTCGGCGTCGACCTCCCGTCCGGGGAATCCCACCAGCAGCAGCCGCGCGCACGCCTGACGGAGGTCGCTCACGAGATCCGCTCAGTCTACCAGGCGACGCCCCCGGCCCGCTCCTGATGGTCGGCAATACGGGAAGGCGCACAAGCGACTTGCACCGGGGCCCCCTGGCCTGGAATCACCTCGTTTCGCCATGGCCCAAACGCTCGCCTCGACCGGCAGCTTCTACCGCGCGCGCATCGCCTCGCTCCTGGCGGTCGCCCCCCTCGGCATCTGGACCGTCATCCACCTCTGGGACAACCTCAGCGCCTTCGGGGGCGCCCGGGAGTGGGAGCAGGCGGTCACCGGGGCGCGCCATCCTTTCCACCAGGCGCTCCTCGTGCTGTTGGTGCTCCTGCCGCTGCTTCTCCACACGATCTGGGGAATCGTGCGCCTCGCCTCCTCGCGGCCGAACAACGTGCGCTACGGGAACTACGACAACCTCAAGTACCTGCTGCAGCGGCTGAGCGCGCTCGGCCTGCTCGGGTTCATCGGCGCCCACCTCTGGCTGGCCTGGGCACAACCCCGCTTCGTGGAGGGGCGGCCGGAGCCGTTCGCGGACATCTCCCACGAGATGGCGCACCACACGCCCACGCTGGTCGTCTACATCCTCGGTGTCCTGGCGGTGGCCTACCACCTGGCGAACGGCCTCCAGACCTTCGCCATGGGGCAGGGGCTGGTGGCGAGCTCCGGCGCGCTCCGGCGCCTGGACTGGGTGGTGTACCTCGTCTTCGCGCTTCTTCTGGCGATGGGGTGGGGCAGCGTGTACGCCCTGTGGCAGGCCGGCTGATGGACGCCGCTCCCCTCACGATGGGCTTCCTGATGGACCCGCTGGAGACGGTGCTGGTCCACCACGACACCACGTTCGCCCTGATGCTCGCGGCGCAGGCCCGCGGCCACCGGCTGGTCAGCTTCGGGCAGGACGCGCTCTTCCACCAGAGCGGCCAGGCCCACGCCCGGGCGCGCGAGGTGGAGGTCCTCGACCGGCAGGGCCAGCACTTCAAGGTGGTGGCCGAGCACGAGATCCCGCTCGGGGTCCTGGACGTGCTGTGGATGCGGAAGGACCCACCGGTGGACGTGGCCTTCCTCCACGCGACGCAGCTGGTGGAGGCGACCGGGGGCCGCTCGCCCATCTACGTGAACTCGCCGGCCGGACTGCGCAACGCCAACGAGAAGCTGTGGGCGCTCAACTTTCCCGAGCTCACCCCGGAGACGCTGGTCAGCCGGGACCTGACGGAGCTCCGCGCGTTCGTGGACGAGGCCCCGCACGGCGCCATCGTCAAGCCCGTGGACGGATTCGGTGGGAGGGGCGTGGTGCTGCTCCAGCGGGGCGACCGGAACATGCCCTCGGTGCTCGAGCTCCTCACCGCGCGGGGCCAGGAGTGGGTCGTGGCCCAGGAGTACGTCGCCGCGGCCCGACAGGGTGACAAGCGCATCCTGTTGCTCGACGGCGAGCCGCTCGGGGCGATCAACCGCGTCCCGCTGGAGACCGAGAACCGCGCCAACATGGCGGTGGGCGGCCAGCCGGTGAAGACCGAGCTCACGGCGCGTGACCGGGAGATCTGCGCGCGCCTCGCCCCGATGCTGCGGCGGGAGGGTCTCCTCTTCGTGGGCCTCGACGTCATCGGCGATCTCCTCATCGAGGTGAACGTCACCAGTCCCACCGGGCTCGCCGAGCTGGCCCGTCTGGACGGGGGCGACCCCGCCGGACGGATCATGGCCCACGTCGAGCGGCTCGCGGCTGACCGCCGGGAGGGCGGACCTGTCCAGGCGCCGACGTCCGGGCTTGGCGCCGGGCGCTGAGGGACACAGCCTTCGCTGATGCGTTCGTTCCCCTGCCTCCTGATGTCGGTGCTCGCCCTGGCCTGCAGCGGCTCCGGTGGAGATCGCTCCGATGCCGGCACCGGCCTCGCCGGGTCCGACGGCGGCGCGCTGCCCGGAGCGTCGACGAGCGTCCCGGTGACCGTCCCGGCGTCGATGGCCGGCGCTCCCTTCGACGTGCCGCGGTCGCTCAGCGTGCCTGCCGGCTTCTCCATCGCGGTGTACGCGCGGGTGGCGGGGGCACGCTTCCTGACCGTCACCCCCGAGGGGGCCCTGCTGGTCTCCAACCCCGGCGCGGGAAGCGTGGCGCTCGTCCGACCGGGAAGCGGCGGGAGCGACCCGGTGGTGTCGAGCTGGGTGACCGGGTTGCGCAAGCCGCACGATCTGGTCTTCCACCAGATCGGCGACACGCTCTGGCTGTACGTCTCGGAGTCCAACGGGGTGCGGCGCTTCGCCTGGAACGGCGCGGCGACCGCACCGGCCGGCGAGGTGGTGGTCACCGGGCTCCCGGACAGCAGCACGCCCGAGCTGCACGGGACCTACGGGCACGAGCTGAAGAACATCGCCCTCGACAGCCAGCACCGGCTCTTCGTCGCCATCGCCTCGAGCTGCAACGTCTGCGCGAGCGACGCCCAGGCCGACCCGGTGCGGGGCTCGGTCTACGTGTACGACGCCAGCGGCGGCAACGGTCGGCTCTACGCGCGAGGGCTGCGCAACGCGGAGGGCCTCGCCTTCTTTCCTGGCACCGACGACCTGTGGGTCGCGGTGAACAACCGCGACGACCTCCCGTACCCTTTCCAGGACTCCACCGGGCAGTACGGACAGATCATCCCCGGCTACGTCGACAACCACCCGCCGGACGAGTTCATCAAGCTGCGCGACGGGGGGAACTACGGCTGGCCGTACTGCAATCCGAACCCGGATGGCCCGACCGGCCTCCTCGACATGCCGTTCGACCGGGACTACGACACCAACCGCGACGGCAGCGCGGCGGACTGCACCCAGATGGACCGGGTGACGATGGGCATCCAGGCCCACTCGGCCGCGCTGGGGATGCTCTTCCTGCAGGAGACGGCGTTCCCGGCTCCCTGGCGCTCGGCCGCGGCGATCGCGCTGCACGGCTCGTGGGACCGCACCATCCCGACCGGGGACAAGGTCATTCTCGCGCCCTTTGCCTCGGGCGGGCAGCAGCTGTCGGCGGCGGTGGATCTGGTGACCGGATGGACCGGGTCGGACGGGAAGTACTGGGGCCGCCCGGTGGACGTCGCGGTCGACGCGAGCGGGGCGATGTTCATCACCGACGATCTGAGCGGGACCGTCTACCGGCTCGCGCGCGCGCCCTGAGGCTCACAGGCCTCCGGGATGGACCGCTTCGCCGCTCCTACATCTTCTGGAGCGCGTCGAGCGCGAGGGTCTTCTCGGCGCTCATCTGCTTCGCCTCGTCCTTCACGCCGTAGACCTTGAACAGGTACACCGTGTCGCCCTTCTTCACGTAGAGCACGGTGTACTGCGCGAGCGAGGCATAGAACGCGTCGTCGCCGAGGCCGCTCGCCGGGGTGATCTTCGCCCCCATGGGTCCTGCCTTGATCTTGTCCCACTCCGTCGGAGGCCAGAGGGAGATGGTGACGATCATGTGGGGCTTGTCGTTGGTCCACGAGCACCCGGTCGTCCCGATCGGCTGACCGGCGCCGAAGGACCCGCCGAGCGTGGCGTAGATCTCCGCTGGTGTGAGGAGCGTGCAGGGAGCCTTCGCCGCACGGGCCGTCAGCGGAAGCGCCAGGGCGACGAGCAGGAGCGCAGCGCGGGCCGACAGCACGTGGATCCTCATTCTGGTGTTCCTCCGGGCGGCTCCGTCCTGACATGGAGCGATGGATGGAAGGAAGGGCCGTCGAACCGTTGCGACCGCATGGCGTCAGGTTTCGTGCGCGTTCGCACCCGTTTCTGGACTGCTCCGACCTCCGGGCACTGGTCTTGTGACGCCGGCGGTCCCCCGGCACGGTCCGGAGGATGTCCAGTCCTGCTCTGCCGACCGTGCGCTGTCTCCTCGTCCTCGCCAGCACGGGCGTGGCCTGCGCCGGAGCTCCTCGTCCGCCCGACCCTCCAGCCGCCTCGTCCACCCGGAGCCAGTTCACCCCTCCGGCCGGCGACGTGCACGACTTCGAGTACTTCGCCGGAGGCTGGAGCACGGTGCAGCGCCGCCTCAAGACGCGCGGCGCGGGCGCGAGCGACTGGGAGGAGTTCACGGCCACGCTGTGCATGACGCCCTACCTCGGCGGCTCGGCGACGGTGGACGAGATCTACTTTCCCACCAAGGGATGGTCCGGTCTGACGGTGAGAACCTTCGACCCGGAGAAGCGACGGTGGTCCATCTACTGGGTCAGCAGCCGCTCCGGAAAGCTCGAGACGCCGGTGGTGGGAGGCTTCCAGGGCCAGCACGGCGAGTTCTTCGGCGAGGATGAGGACGGCGGTCGCCCGGTGACCGTCCGCTACGCCTGGACCAAGCTGGACCGCGACCACGCGCGCTGGGAGCAGGCCTTCTCCTACGACGGCAGCTCCTGGGAGACGAACTGGACCGCCGACTTCGTGCGCGCCGACGCCACCGCTGTCTGCGACCAGGGTCGTCCCAGGCACTGAGCAGGGTCCGGCCCTGGCAGGAGTCAGTCCCGGTGCTGGTAGATGAGCTCTCCTCCGGTCGGCGGCGGCCGGGTCTCATAGCGGGCGATCAGCGCCTCGGGAAGGCGCGCCAGGTCGGTGCAGCGGAGGTAGTCGCGCATCGTGGTGCCGGTGCAGTGCTCGTCGATTCGAGGGGCGCCCCGCTGCTCCGCGACGTCACCGACGTGCACGATGCGGAAGTCGATGCTGTACCGCGTCTTTCCCGAGGCGTTGGGGACGCTGGAGTGCATCTGCGCTCCGGAGAAGAGGATCAGTCCTCCTACCCGGGGGAGCAGGCGGATCTGCGGATCGAGCGCGATCGGCTGGGTCGCCCGCGGCAGCGGCCGGTCGTCGGTCTTGAGATTTGCCACCACGTGAGCGCCCCGGTGGTTCGCGTTCCACAGGTAGTAGTCGTACTTCGCCGAGTCGTTTGCCACCGGGGTTGCCCAGTAGGCCGGATGGAACGCCATCGCGTTCTCCGAGGCCAGCTCGAAGACCGGC
>DASXGF010000612.1:0-15761 GCA_036489275.1 Myxococcaceae bacterium
AGCTGGCTGCGGTCTCCGACCGGAGGACGATGCGTCCGGCGCGGACCACCGTGTGGACATGGGTGGTACCGACGTGGGCGACGAGGTGATCCACGTCCGGCGCACCGAGGACCACCAGGTCGGCCGACCCACCCACCCGTAGCCTGCCCAGCGAGGCGTCTCCGAGCGCCTCGCCACCTCGCCGGGTGACCGCGAGCAGCGCCTCGGCGGGGGTGAGGCCGTTCTGCAGGCAGGCCAGCGACATCGCGAGCGCGAGGTTCTCGGTCGGGGCGCTGCCCGGGTTGCAGTTGGTGGCAATCGCGACGCCGACACCGCCATCGACGAGCGCGCGTCCGGGCGCGTAGCGGAGCAGGCGCAACACGAGCGTCGCGGTGGGGATGAGCACGGCGGTGACTCGTGCCTTGGCGAGCGCGGCGATGCCCTCGGGCGAGACCGACTCGAGGTGGTCGGCGGAGATCGCGCCCAGGCTCGCGGCGAGCTCGGCGCCATGTCCCGCGCGAAGCTGGTCGACGTGGAGCTTGATCCCGAGCCCGAGCACGCGGGCCTCCTCGAGGAGCGGACGCACCTCGTCGGGAGTGAACGCGCCCTCCTCGACGAAGGCATCCGCGAAGCGGGCGAGGCCGGCACGCGCGACCTCGCGCAATACCTTTTGCCCCCGGAGCAGGAAGCCGGCGCGATCGGTGCTCCCCGGGGGCATGGCGTGCGGCCAGAGGAAGGTGCGGAGGAGCCGGATGGGCTGCCGGGTCCCGAGCAGGTCGATGACCCGCAGCATCCGGAGCTCGGTGTCGGCGTCGAGGCCGTAGCCGCTCTTCACCTCGGCAGTGGTGACTCCCTGGGCGAGGAGCCGCTGGAGGCGGGGCAGGGCGAGGGAGATCAGCGTATCGTCGGAGGCCTCGCGGACCGCGCGGACCGTGGAGGCGATGCCGCCACCGGCCCGGGCGACGGAGAGGTAGTCGGCGCCGGCGCAGCGGAGGGCGAACTCGTGCGAGCGGTCCCCGGCCCAGACGAGATGGGTGTGGGAGTCGACGAAGCCGGGGGCGACCAGGCCGCCGCCCGCGTCGAGGACCTTGGTGGAGGAGCCGATGCGCTCGCGCGGGACGTCCCCCTCGGCGCCGATCCAGGCGACGTGGACGTCCTCGATGCCCACCGCGCCGCGAGGGATGGGAGCGAGCAGCTGCTCGGCGGCGCCGCCGTCCGGGCCGTCGGAAGTGAAAAGGGTGCCGGCGTTGCGGACGAGGAGATCGAAGGGGCGGGTCATCGGCGCTCGGGGTGCTTCCGTGAGGCAAACTCGCGCGGCCAGTGGATGGGACGCGCGCTCCTGATGAGCATCGCGCGGGTTCGATCCTTCCGGCAATGCCAGCGTTCCACGCTCGTGGAGCCTGAGGTCACTTCGTCTTCTCGGGGGTCCCCATCGCCGCGGGCACCACGCTGATCTTCGCCATCATCCCCGCGTCCTCGTGGCCCAGGATGTGACAGTGGTAGACGAAGTCGCCGGTGATGGCGAACGGGATCCGGACCACCACCCGGGAAGGGACGCAGGCACCACGCTTCCACGCGGCGAACGTCCCGTCGCAGCCCGCGCCCCCACGGGGAACCGGGACGTTGTCGTGCAGCACGCGCGCGCCGGACAACCGCTCGGGCGTCACGGACCCGTCGGCCAGCGAATCTGTCCGGAGCACCTCGAAGCGGGTCTGATGGATGTGGAAGTTGTGGTCCTCGCCGGCGACGTTGACCAGCTCCCACACCTCGGTCACGGGTCGATCGCCCTCGGCGAGAGGAACGCACACCGTCGGGTCGCCCGCGTGATCGAACGCGGAGAGCACGAGGTCCTCCGGAGGCGTCGTCGAACGCTTCGCCTCCACCAGGCGGTACCCCAGCGCGTGGACCCCCGCGTCGGGCGCTCCGAAGACGATCTGCCTCACCCAGCCAGGCGGCGTGGGCTGGCAGCGCGCCTTCACCGGAGTCGCCCCTCCGGTTCGCCGCATCGTCTTCGTGAGCAGCCCTCCCGGCTCGACGAGCGACCGCGACTGACCGCGGACCTGGACGTAGGGCGGCGTGGCGCCGGGCGGCCGCGCCGGGAACTGGATCGACGCGAGCTCGACGCCGGGCCAGATGTCCCCCGCCGGACCGGTGTTCCAGTCGTAGGTCCTGAGCAGGGCTCGTCGCGAGGCAGTGGTCCCGGCGGTCACCCCGATCTCCACCCGCGAGCTGGGCATCATGAGGATGCGCTCGGCACAGACCGCCTTGCCGCCCGGCGCCGGGCAGGTGACGACCTTCATCTTCCGCCCCATCCTGGCCTGGAGGTCCCGGAGCGCGCTCCCGGCCGGAACCTCGAGGCTCACCCCGTCCACCGCGAGGACCTGCACGGGGAGGTCGGCTCCGGTCTGCGGGTCCTGGATCGCCAGCCAGTGCGTCGCGCTGGCCGAGGCGTTGAGGATCCGCCAGACCTCGCCCCTCTCGCCGTCCACCTCGATGTCGGGATCGACCTGGCCGTTGACCGTGATCGCCCAGGTTCCTCCCACGTACTGGGGGCCGGAGCCCGGACAGCCACCCTTTCCGCGCGGCCGCGTGTCGGCTGGGTCGGGCTTGCCGCAGAAGGGCCACGTCTCTTGAAGCCTCAGATGGCCGTCGGGCATGACCTGCGCGTCCTTGAGGACGAGGTGCCGGACACGCCCTGAGCCGCCGCGCGCTGCGCACCCGGGCGCGCCGCACAAGTAGTCCGGTCGGCCGATGGTGAGCGGGATGGCCAGGCCCGCGGCCACCTGGTTCAGCGCGAGCCCGTGGGCGTGGGGATGCACCCAGTACAGACCCGCGGGGTGATCCTTCGGGATGGGGATCCGGTAGCTCACCACCCCGTCGCCGGTGACGTCGAAGCCCATCGAGTGGTGACCGTGCCCGGCCCGGGCCGCGCCGGCTGCCGTCTCCTGACAGGCGCTGCGGCCGACGAGCTCCGGTGGGAAGTCGTTCCGCGGATTCATCGCCAGCACGAAGATCCAGTCGCCGTAGCTGTCGTCGGCCGCCGTCGCGCAGCGCGGCTCGACCAGCAGACCGTGGGTGTGGAGGTTGGTCGGGTTGTACTGGAGCAAGGTCTCGCCGCCCTCGCCCACGTGCTTGAACTCACCGGCGAAGGGGTGATCGCGCGCCACGCGCGGCAGGCAATTGACCAGCCGGACCCGGAGGGTGTCCCCGGGGCCGAGCTGCAGACGTACGCCTCCATACGGGCTGACCGCCGGGTCCTGCGCTCCCGGGCAGGTCGTCAGCTGCGCGGGCGTGAGCCCTGGAGCGGGGCACCGTCGCAACGGGCCGTCGGAGCTCCGGTAACGGCAGGTCTCGTAGACCCACCCGACCGGACGACCCGGCAAGGTCGAGAGCCGCTGCTCCCGGGCGACCATCAGGACCTCGAGAGAGCCGCCGCTGCTCTCGAGGACCGGTGGCTCGGTCAGGGGCTCCGCCGTGACGAGGGTCGAGATCAGCCACGCGCCGGCCAGGACGCACCTCGGGCTCGCAGCGATCGCGGACATCGTCCCTCCGTCCGCCAGCCTCAGCGGGTGGTGCCGGGAATCTTCACGCCCCGGGCGCGGGCCACGTCGACCGCCTCCGTGTACCCGGCGTCCACGTGCCGGAGCACGCCCATCCCCGGGTCGGAGGTCAGCACCCGCTCGATGCGCCGCGCGGCCGCATCCGTGCCGTCGGCGACGATGACCTGCCCGGCGTGCAGCGAGTACCCGATCCCGACGCCGCCACCGTTGTGGACGCTCACCCAGCTCGCGCCGTTCACCGCGTTCACCAGCGCGTTCAGGATGGGCCAGTCAGCCACCGCGTCCGATCCGTCCTTCATCGCCTCGGTCTCGCGATTGGGCGAGGCCACCGAGCCGCAGTCCAGGTGGTCGCGGCCGATGACGATCGGCGCCTTCACCTCGCCCTTGCGGACCAGCTCGTTGAAGGCCAGCCCCGCCCGGTGGCGCTCGCCGTAGCCGAGCCAGCAGATGCGCGCCGGCAGCCCCTGGAACGCGACCCGCTCGCCGGCCATGCGGATCCAGCGGGCGAGCCCGGTCTTCTCCGGGAAGAGCTCGAGGACGGCGCGGTCCGTCCGGCGGATGTCCTCGGGGTCGCCGGAGAGCGCCACCCAGCGGAACGGGCCGGCGCCCTCGCAGAACAGCGGACGGATGTACGCTGGGACGAAGCCGGGGAAGTCGAAGGCGTTCTTCAGGCCCGCCGTCTGCGCGCCGGCCCGGATGTTGTTGCCGTAGTCGAAGACGTGGGATCCGGCGGCCTTCAGATCCAGCATCGCCTCGACCTGGATGGCCATCGACTCCTGCGCCCGGCGCACGTGCTCCTCGGGCCGGGTCCGGCGCAGCTCCGCGGCCTCGGCCAGCGACAGGCCCCGCGGGATGTACCCGTTCAGCGGATCGTGAGCCGAGGTCTGGTCGGTGACGAGGTCCGGCCGGATTCCCCGGCGGAACAGCTCGGGGTACACGTCAGCCGCGTTTCCGATGACCGCGATGGAGCGCGCCTGCTTCCGGGCCCGCGCGGCGTCCACCTGCGCCAGCGCGTCGTCCAGGTCGCGGGCGATGACGTCCAGATAGCGGTGCTCCACCCGGCGGCGGGCCCGTTCCGGGTCCACCTCGACGCCGAGGAACACCGCGCCGTTCATCGTCGCGGCCAGCGGCTGCGCCCCGCCCATCCCGCCCAGCCCGCCGGAGAGGACCAGCCGCCCCGACAGGTCGTCGCTGCCGAAGTGCGTGCGGCCCGCCTGGGCGAATGTCTCGTAGGTCCCCTGAAGGATTCCCTGTGTCCCGATGTAGATCCACGAGCCCGCGGTCATCTGGCCGTACATCATCAGGCCCTTGGCCTCGAGCTCGCGGAACACCTCCCAGGTGGACCAGCGCCCGACGAGGTTGGAGTTCGCCAGCAGCACCCGCGGCGCATCGGGGTGGGTGCGGAGGACGCCTACCGGCTTCCCGGACTGGACGAGCATCGTCTCGTCGTCGCCGAGCGTCCGGAGCGTCGCCACCATCCGGTCGAAAGACGGCCAGTCGCGCGCCGCCTTCCCGGTGCCGCCGTAGACCACCAGGTCCTCGGGTCGCTCGGCGACCTCGGGGTCGAGGTTGTTCATCAGCATCCGCAGTGCGGCCTCCTGCACCCAGCCGCGGCAGCTGCGCTCGTTTCCCCGGGGGGCTCGGATCGTCCGTCCCGACATCGCCTGATCGACCTCCGAAGGGGCGCCAGGGGCGGCGCCGTCGACTCTCGTACGCTGGACGCCGGGGCCACTCAAGCCCGCCCGGCTCCTGGATAGCCGGGGGCGTTGCCGTCCGGCGGCCCATGCCCATCTTCGACCTGGCGTGAGTCCCTCCTCCAACGATCCGGCGGGCACCAATCCGCGCGGGCGCAAGCACGAGAAACCAGGCGGATCTCGCTTCCGGCTCGGCTCTCCGCTCCTCTACCTCGGCCTGGTGGTGCTCGGGCTGTTCCTCTTCCGGAACATGTTCCAGGAGGCCGGGTACGTCCGGGTGCCCTACAGCGAGTTCAAGCAGGGCGTCCGGGATGGACGCTTCAAGCGGGTGCAGATCGGTTCCGACGCGGTGCGCGGGTTCACCACCGAGTCGCCCGGCATGCCCGCGCGCGCCAACGACCCGGCCACCGCGCCGTGGATCGCCAACCGCCTCGACGACCCCGAGCTGACCCGGCTGCTCGACCAGAAGAAGGTCGAGTACGAGGCCGTGGGCAGCAGCAGCCTCGGAGAGGGGTTCTGGATCTGGGGCCTTCCGCTCCTGCTGGGCTTCGTCTTCTGGTTCTGGATGATGCGGCGGATGAGCGCCGGTGGGCTGGGGCAGGGTCCCCAGAGCGTCATGAGCTTCGGCAAGACCCGCGCCCGCGTGCAGGCCGAGGCGGACACCGGAGTGGGCTTCGAGGACGTGGCGGGCATCGACGAGGCGGTGGAGGAGCTCCGGGAGATCGTCGAGTTCCTCCGTACGCCGGAGAAGTTCCGCCGGCTCGGCGGCCGCATCCCGAAGGGTGTGCTTCTGGTGGGACCGCCGGGGACCGGCAAGACGCTCCTCGCGCGGGCGGTGGCGGGCGAGGCCGGGGTTCCCTTCTTCTCGCTCTCCGGCTCCGAGTTCGTGGA
The DNA here is from genome assembly GCA_036489275.1 of Myxococcaceae bacterium. Classification (GTDB taxonomy): domain Bacteria; phylum Myxococcota; class Myxococcia; order Myxococcales; family Myxococcaceae; genus RPRB01. Next base: position 6,125 of record DASXGF010000612.1, read on the forward strand.
GATGTTCGTGGGCGTCGGCGCGGCCCGGGTGCGCGATCTCTTCTCCCAGGCCCAGGGCAAGGCCCCGTGCATCATCTTCATCGATGAGCTCGACGCGATCGGCAAGACGCGCAGCGCCGGCACCGTGGGCGGGCACGACGAACGCGAGCAGACGCTCAACCAGATGCTGGCTGAGATGGATGGCTTCGATGCGCGGGCGGGACTGATCATCATCGCTGCCACCAACCGCCCGGAGATTCTCGACAGCGCGCTGATGCGGCCCGGCCGGTTCGACCGTCAGGTGCTGGTGGATCGTCCCGACAAGCGGGGCCGGGAGCGGATCCTCACCATCCACGCCCGCGAGGTGAAGCTGGGCCCGGACGTAGATCTCCGCTCCATCGCCGCCCGGACCCCGGGTTTCGCCGGCGCGGATCTGGCGAACGTCGTGAACGAGGCGGCGCTTCTGGCCGCGCGGAGGGACCACAACGCGGTGCTGCGAGCAGACTTCGAGGAGGCCATCGAGCGGGTGGTGGCCGGCCTGGAGAAGAAGAACCGGCGCATCTCGGAGCGCGAGAAGGAGATCGTCGCCCACCACGAGGCGGGGCACGCGGTTGTCGGGTGGCTGCTCCCGCACACCGAGCCGGTGCACAAGATCAGCATCATCCCCCGCGGCCTCTCCGCGCTCGGCTACACCATGTCGCTGCCGCTCGAGGACCGGTATCTGATGTCGCTCGACGAGTTGCGCGACAAGATGGCGGCGATGATGGGCGGGCGCGCCGCCGAGGAGCTCTTCATCGGGGAGATCTCCACCGGCGCCTCCAACGATCTGAAGCAGGCCACCGACATCGCGCGGCTGATGGTGCGCGACTACGGGATGAGCAGCGAGCTGGGACCGGTGTCCCTCGGGGAGCAGGGAAGCCCCTTCCTCCAGTCGGCCGCGCTTCCCGAGCTGCGCAGCTACTCCGAGCAGACCGCCCGGATGGTGGACGCGGAGATTCGCCGCCTGACACTGGAGGCGCTGGAGCGGGCAAGGGGCGTGCTGCGGGCCAACCGCGGACTCGTCGAGGCCCTGGCCGCGCGGCTCCTGGCGACCGAAGTGGTGGAGGAGCCGGAGCTGGCTCGCATCCTCGGCCCGAAGGTCACTCCCACCCGGCCCGGGGACGCGGAGGAGCCGCCCGAGGCGGGTGTCTGGGGCGAGTCGCACGCTTCGGGCTGAGGGCCGCGCGAGCGTTGACAGGGGGAACGGTCTGGTTAGGTTGGCGGGCGAGCGATGACCGTCCGAGTGAACGACAAGCGCCGTTACAACCCTGACGGGACTCCCCGCGCAGGCGCTCCGGAGACCGAGACCCCGTCCCCGACCGGGGCGGCGGAGACGGAGGCCGCGCCCGTCCAGGGAGACGAGGTGGCCCGGCTCCAGGGCGAGCTCGAGGCTTCCCGGCGCCGGGTGGACGAGCTGGCCCGCGGCATCCAGGACGTGATGCGCGATCGCGACGAGTTCAAGCAGCGGATCCAGCGCGAGCGCGACCGCATGATCGAGGTGGAGAAGGGCGAGGTCGCCAAGGCCCTCATCGAGGCCATCGACGAGCTCGACCTGTCGCTGTCCGTCGACGACGGCTCGCCGCTGGCGCAAGGCGTCCGGCTGATCCGCGACAAGCTCCTCCAGAAGCTGCAGGCGAGCGGGATCGAGCGGCTCGACCTGGTGGGCCGGCCCTTCGACCCGAACATGGCCGAGGCGGTGGACATGGAGCTGGTCTCCTCGCCGGCGCATGGCGATCGTGTCCTTGCCGAGCAGCGAGCCGGCTACGCGCTCCGGGGACGGGTCATCCGGCCTGCCCGGGTGAAGGTCGGCCGGTACGTGGAGCCCCTGAAGGCGTAGAGTCGTCGTCGACTCGTGCCGCTCTCCGCCCTCCTTTCCCTGGCGCTCGCCGCCACCGGTCCCCAGCACGCGTTCGAGGACTGGGCCCGTGAACGCGCACGTGCCTTCGAGCAGGGGGACCGGGCCCTGTCCTCCAAGACGCCGCTCTGGCGGGAGCGCAACGGCTCGGGTCCCTTCCTGGTGGGCTTTTCCGCTCCGAGCTCGCTCGCGCCGCTGATCCGCGCGGTGAGCGCGGGGGTCATCAACGTGCTGACCTACTCCGAGCCGGTCGAGGGGATCGCCGCCGGGCGCGTTCCGACCGCCACCGGGTCGGGGTTCCTGCTCGGGCCTGAGGGCTACGTGGTCAGCAACCACCACGTGGTGAAGGACGCCCAGTGGATCCAGGTCCGGCTCGCCGACGGACGGGTGTTCGACGCCGAGCTAGTGGGGAGCGACCCGGACACCGACCTCGCACTGCTCCGGGTCCTCGAGGGGTCGGACCTTCCCTCGGTGGTGCTGGGCGACTCCGACCGGCTCGAGGTGGGCGACTGGGTGGTGGCCATCGGCAATCCATTCGGCCTCGACCGGAGCGTCTCCCACGGGCTCATCTCGGCAAAGGAGCGGGTCCTGGGGGTGGGCCCGCTCGACGACTTCATCCAGACCGACGCGCTGATCAATCCCGGCAACAGCGGTGGGCCGCTCTTCAACATGCGGGGCGAGGTGGTGGGCGTGAACAGCGCGGTCATCAGCAACGCGCAGGGCATCGGGTTCGCGGTGCCGATCAACATGGTGAAGGACCTGCTCCCGAACCTCCTGGACAACGGGCACGTGGAGCGGGGCTGGCTGGGGATGACGGTGGTGGAGGAGCCAGGGAAGCACTCGGCGCAGGTGGTGGACGTCTATCCCGGCGGGCCGGCGGCGGCGGCCGGGCTCCGCTCCGGCGACCGGGTCACGACCATCAACGGGCGGCCGGTGGACTCGTATCTCCAGTTGCTGCGGAAGATCTCGCTCCTCGCCCCGGGGACGCTGGTCCGGATGGGGGTGCAGCGCGGCACCGCGGCGCGGGAGTTCACAGCGCGCGTCGTCGAGCGTCCGGTGCGCCCCACGCCGCCGGGCGGACCCATCGAGTCGGAGGGCGATCTCGATAGGCTGGGCCTCACGGTCTCGGATCTCGACACCGAGTCGGCCAGCCGGCTGGGTGCGCGGTCTCCATTCGGAGCATGGGTGGTGCAGATCTTGCCGAACGGCCCGGCCGCGCGCGCCGGGGTGAAGCTGGGCGACGTGGTGGTGGAGGCCGCCGGGCAGCGGGTGGCGAGCGTGGACAGCTTCCGCTCGGCGCTCGCGGAGCGGTCCGCCGGGAGCAAGCTCACGCTCGAGATCGAGCGGCAGGGAAAGCCGAAGCGCCTGGTGCTGGAGACTCCGTGAACGGGCACGACGAGGTCTTCGAGCCTCTGCTCGGAAAGAGGCGCACGACCCGTCAGGCGCTGCTCGAGGTGGCCGAGCGCTGGGGGCGGACGCCAATCCACGACGCCGGTGTCCGGGCCTCGCTGGAGGACGCCGTGCGACACAAGATCCTCCGCGGGGAGATCGGCCGCGAGATCCCGGCAGGCGTCGACGCCGCGGGTCTCGCCCGCGCGTTCGTCGCCGGGCTGGTGGCAGGGGAGGGGACGGCGGCGCTGTCCCGGGTCTTTCCTCTGGGCTGAGCGTCAGACCAGGCCGCGTGCCTGCCACTTCTGCCAGATCTGCCGCAGCTTCCTGTCCGCCTGCTTCACCGCGTCCTCGGGCGAGTCGGCGCCGGTTGCCGCGCGGGCGAACATCGTGTTCACCACCCAGGTGCCGTAGGTCTCGTCGAGGGCCGCGTTGGCGTATCCCGGCGCGCCCAGGTTGCTGATCGACGAGAGGGCGTCGGCGAGCACTGCGTACTTGTCCGGAGGCGTGGCCTTCGCGTCCTTCGCCAGCAGCGCCTTCAGATCTTTCACCTGGTCGGGGAAAGCCGGGAAGTCGTACGACTCGCTGGCCTGGAACGCCTCGCGGGAGTGGCCCACCAGGTCCACCAGGAAGGCCTTGGCCCCCTCGACGTTCTCGGCGAACTTCCAGATGACGTAGACGCTCGTCGCGTGGGGGAGCCAGACGCGGCGGGCCGGACCGCGGGGAGGAGCGGCGAGGGCGATCTTCGCGGCGATGGGGAGCCGATCGTTCTCCGCCGAGCGGGTGATGGAGATGGCGTTCATCACCAGCGACGACTGGCCGGCGAGCATCGCCCGGTTGTTCGAGGAGGGATCCCAGGCCAGCACCGCCGGGGTCATCGCCTCGCGGTAGAGCGCGGAGGCGTACTTCACCGCCTCGACCGTCTCCTTCGAGGCGAGCGCCGGAGCGCCGTCTGCGTCCTGCTCGGCGCCGCCGAAGGCGAGGAGGAGGCCGCGCAGGGCGACGGCGCTGTCGTCCTCGGAGGACAGGCCGATGCCCACCGGGATTCCGCTGCGGGCCTTGATCGCCTTGCCTCCCAGGCGGACCTTGTCCCAGTCGTCCGGCGTCTGGCCGACGTCGGACCAGAGGTCGGTCCGGTAGTTCACCGGGTCGGGCACCACCATGTCGCAGAAGCCGTGGAACTTGCCGGTGCGCGGGTTGCGGGTGCTCCGCACGGCCATCTCCAGCGGTTTGCCATACCGTCGCTGACACTCCTCGACGATCTCCCGGTGGTCGATGACGTCGGGCTCGTGCACCGGCCGTGGGCGGAGGAACATGACGAGATCGTGCCCGCGCCCCGCGGCGACCTCGGCCGCGGCCGTGCCGTTGAGCGCGTTGACCCCGACGTGGTCCACGGTGACGTCGGTGTCGTGCTGTTCTCCCCAGCCGCGGGCATAGGCGTCGAACCACCGGTCATGGCCGGGGACGAAGTGGTTCCACTGGAGGATGCGCAGGCGCTTTCGGCCGGCGGCGCGAGCTCGTGAGGCGGGGGCGAGCGCGGCGAGGCCGAGGGCTCCGGAGAGCACCGCGCGACGTGAGAGACGACCCATCGTTGCTCCTTCGAAAATCTCCTCGGGTGTGCCGGCGAGCATCGTCTCGGGCCAGCACAGTCGGCGGGGTTCTCCCGGTCAGCCGACGGGAAGGGCGCCCCCCTCGGTCACGATCCTGCATCGGGAGCAATCCAGGTCGCGAGCACCGCCCCGGTGCGCGAGGTGACCTGGATCGCGTCGAGCTTCGCCTTCACCCCGGTGAGCTGGCCGCCGCCCTTCTTCGGGAGCGCCCACGGCTGCTCCGGGCGGAAGAGCAGCTCGAGCCGCACCCCACGGTTCTTGAACAGCCGCTCCATGTCGTCGACCGTCTCCACGCCAGGGAGCTTCCCGGCGATCATCAGCACCGGGAGGATGGGGTTCCCCTTGGCGTCGGTCTTCTTCGGGACCGCGTTGGTCAGCGCGTGCTCCGCTCCGGGGAAGAAGGGCGTCACCTCGACCGTGAAGTCCCCGCCGGACCGGGTGCTGTCGGACATGCCCACCATCCCGGCCTCGTCCTCGCGGACCAGCGTGTAGAAGCGCTTGCCCTTCGTCTGGCCCTGGAACTCGCGGGAGCGGTTGCGGCAATTGGCGGTGCTGGAGGCCGTGCCGCAGTCACCCAGGTACAGCTCGAGGAACTCGCCCAGCCCGCCATCGAACGGCTGGGCCGACTTCCGGAGCTCCTCGAAGCGGCCCTCGGCCAGCGCCAGGGCCGGGACGAGGGTGAGGAGCGTGACGAGCCTGAGGTGCAAAGACGACCTCCTGAGGTAGATATTTTGACTACATTCGCCTACTGCGTACCCTGTGCAGCGTCGCATCCTTTCAGAAGGAGCACGCCCGTGGGCGATCGCCGCCGCCACCTGCGCTTCGACAAAGTCTTCACGGTGTACATCAGCACGCCGGACGGACTCACCCGCGGGATCGCCCGGAACATCTCGGCGACGGGACTCTTCGTGGAAACACGCGAGCCGATGCCTCTCGGGGGCCGCGTCCGGGTGACCTTCACCGGGGAGGACGGCACCGAGATGACCTGCCTCTGCGAGGTCCGCTACCAGGTCGCCCTGAGCTACGGGCGGGGCGCCGAGGAGCCGGGCCACACCCGGGGGATGGGGTTGCGCATCGTGGCCTACGAGACGCGGGAGGATCATCCGCTCCTGCTCGTGGACCGCGAGCGGGTGATGCACTGAGACGGTCTCCGCCGCGCATCCCTGCGCGGCGTTGCCCCGAGCTCTCCGGCAGCGCGGGCTACTGCGAGAAGCCCTCGATGATGTAGTGGGCCTCGATCCGCTTCAGCGCGAGGATCATTGCCGCGAGCCGGGGCTCCACGGTCTTCCCCACGCAGAACGGTCGGCTGTCGTGCATCTCGGTCTTCCGCGGGGTGTTCCGCGAGATGTCCCGGATGATGCGGTAGTTCCGCTTCAGCGCGTGCTCCAGCTTCGCGTTGACCTCGGACTCGCTCCAGGACTCCATGCGCTTGTTCTGGATCCACTCGTAGTAGCTCACCGTCACGCCGCCGGCGTTGGCGATGATGTCCGGGATCAGATCGATGTTGCGCTTGAGGAGCACCCGGTCCGCCTCGGGCGTGGTCGGTCCGTTGGCGCCCTCGGCGATCAGCTTGCACCGCAGGCGCTCGGCGACCTCGCCGGTGATCTCGCCACCGAGGGCGGCGGGAATGAGGACCTCGGCCGGGACCTCCCAGAAATCCGACTTCTCGATCTTCTGCGCGCCCGGGAAGCCGGCGACGCTCCGCTTGAGGTTCTTCGGGTCGTTGACATGGGCGAGCAGCGCCGCGACGTCGATGCCGTCCGGGTTGAAGAGGGTGCCGTCGGAGTCGTTGACCGCGAGCAACCGCCCGCCGAGGCCGGCGAAGATCTCCGCGGCGTTGCTCCCCACGTTGCCGAAGCCCTGGACGGAGAAGGTCTTGCCCTTCAGGGTCTCGCCGCGATCGGCGTAGTAGTCCTCGATGCAGTAGACGACGCCCTGACCGGTGGCCTTGACGCGTCCCTCGGAGCCGCCGATGCGCACGTCCTTGCCGGTGACGATGGCGCGGCCGACGTGACGCTCGCTCTCGCCGTCGAGGTACTGGCGCATCATCAGCGCCATGATCTCGCCGTTGGTGCCGACGTCCGGAGCGGGGATGTCGATGTTCGGGCCGATGAGGCGCTTCAGCTTGTACATGAAGCGGAGGGTGATGGCCTCCAGCTCTTCCTTGCCGTACTGGCGCGGGTCGATCTGGATGCCGCCCTTGCCGCCGCCGAAGGGGACCTCGGCGATCGCGGTCTTCCAGGTCATCTCCGCGGCGAGCGCCTTGAACAGGTCCAGCGACACCTCGCGGTGGTACCGGATGCCGCCCTTGTACGGACCGCGGGCCTGGTTGTGCTGCACGCGGTAGGCCTTGAAGCGCTGCGACTCACCCGGGATCAGCTGGTACACGCCGCCGTCCGGGAGCCGGAGGTGGCCGCGGCGAATCACCACGTCGGAGCCGAGGAGCGCCTTGCCGTTGAGGAGGATCTGTCCGTCCGCGAGCCGCTCGAGCCCGTTGGGATCTCGCACCTGGGTGACGGGAAGGTCGCCGAACGTGCGGGCGGCCTCCGGAGACAGCGGGCGGAGTCGGTCCTTCAGCTTCGCGGTGACGTAGAAGATGTGCTCGTAGTCGGGCTCTTCCAGCTCGAGCCTCACCCGCGGCGAGAGACCGATCGTGTCGGCCGCGCGATGGAAGATCTCCATCGCGTCCGTGTAGAGGGTGCGCTTGGGGGTCGGGTCCGGGACCCGCATGAAAGTCTGTGGCTCGGCCATGGTGTCTGGTGGGCTCCTCGCGTGCCGCGCGGCTATACGACTCGCAGATCCGCTCCGTCAATCTCGCGACGCCCCTGTGGCAAGCACCACGCCGACCGGATTTGCGCGATGCGTTGCACTCGCGGGTGAGAATCGACCGCGGGGGCTCCTCGTCCGGAGGTAGACGACTTAACTCCTGCTGCAGATGCGTGGGTTGCGGGTGTGGATGGGTGTCGCCTGTCTGGCGGCGGCATGCAGAGGCGGGACAGGAGCGGACCGACCGGACGGTCGGCCCGACTCGGGCAGCCCAACCGACGCGGGAACGGTGGTGCCGGACGGCGGCAGCCTCCTCGGATCCATCGGACCGCTCGGCGAGACGACCTGGACTCCGCTTCTCGATGCATCGCTCTCCAACTTCTACCGGTATCTCCCGTCGCAGGCCTTCAACGCCGACACGCGCGGCGTGTTCCAGATGGACGGTGGAACCCTGCACGTCAACGGCCTCGGCGAGACCGACCAGGAACAGGACTTTGGCTACCTGGCGACCTGGGCAGACCTCGGCAACTACCGCGCGCGGGTGGAGCAGAAGTGGGGGACGTTCACCTATGCGCCGCGCAAGGACCAGCCGCGCGACACCGGGCTGCTCTACCACCTCCGTGGCAAGGACCAGATCTGGCCGCAGTGCATCGAGTTCCAGATCATGGAGCACAACACCGGTGACCTCTGGATGCTCTCCGACACGGGAGTGTTCACCCCGGTGGAGGACGTGTCGGCGAGCGAGCCGACGTTCGATCCACTGGGCACGGTGAAGGAGTACCGCACCGGGCGGGTCATCAAGTCGTCCGAGCCGGAGTCGCTGACCGACTGGAACGTCATCGAGCTCATCGCCTCGGGGCGGGACTCGGCGCAGATCGTCAATGGCCGCTGGGTGAACGCCGCGAGGAGCATCGAGGCGGAGGAGGACGGCGGCTGGATCGGTCTCAGTCACGGGCACCTCGCGCTGCAGGCCGAGGGCGCAGAGGCGTTCTACCGATCGTTCGAGATCCGTCCGCTGGCTTACCTTCCGCCCCCGGCCGATGCGGTGGTGCTCTTCGACGGCTCGAGCCTCGACGCCTGGCACGGGCTGGACGGAGGGGTCGCGGGGTGGAACCTGCTGGACGGTGGCGTGCTCGAGGTGGTGCCGTTCGCCGGCGATCTCCGCACGAACGAGAGCTACGGCGACGTCCGTCTGCACCTCGAGTTCCAGATCCCGGCGACGCCCACCAGCGAGGCCCACGAGGACCGCGGGAACTCCGGCGTCTACTTCCAGGGGCGCTACGAGGTTCAGATCCTCGACTCGTTCGGCCTCGACGCCGGCACGGTGGACTGCGGGGCGGTCTACGGAGTGGGGGCCCCGGCGGTGAACGAGGCGTTCCCTCCGGGCATGTGGCAGAGCTACGACATCGTCTTCCGCGCGCCGACCTGGGACGGAGGAACGAAGGTCGCCCCGGCGCGCCTGACGGTGGTGTGGAACGGCTCGACGGTGCAGGAGGCCACCGAGGCGCCCGGGCCCACGCGGCTGGGTGACGTCGAGGTGCCGGGCGACGGGCCGATCCGGCTCCAGGATCACTGGAACAAGGTCCGCTACCGGAACATCTGGCTGCAGCCCCTCCCGCCTGAGGCGCCGGACGGCGGGGCTCCGACCGACGCCGGAACGGAGGCCGCGACCGACGGCGGAGGGTGAGGATCTGCGACGCGCCGTCGCCGTGGTGAAAGGGCAGGGGCTTTGACGCGCTCGGGCGGCGATGTTACTCAGCCGGCCCCGTCGCATCGCCGACATAGCTCAGCTGGTAGAGCAACTGATTCGTAATCAGTAGGTCCCCGGTTCAAATCCGGGTGTCGGCTCAAGGGTCAGGGGTAAGGTCGCGCCATGAAGCGCTTGGCCCTCGCCATCGCCGTTCTCGCCACCGGCTGCGCCACCATTCCGCCGGTGCCGCCCCCGACCGCGCGGTGCAACGACGGCTCGCATTCGTTTTCCGCTCATCAGAACAACACG
>DASXGF010000627.1:0-18453 GCA_036489275.1 Myxococcaceae bacterium
CAGTGCAGGGCTGCTCGCGCTCCCCGAGGCCCGTGACGGCGTGGAGATGAACCTCGCCCGGCCGGGGCTCGGGCTCTACGGCCTGCAGCCTGCGCCGTGGCTCCGGCCGCCGCGGGTGCTCGAGCCGGTGCTGAGCTGGAAGACGGCGGTGGTGCATCTGAAGTCGGTCCCCGCGGGGACGCCCATCTCCTACGGGAGCACCTGGACCGCGCCGCGGCCGTCGCGCATCGCGACGCTCCCGGTGGGTTATGCCGACGGCTGGTCGCGTCTGCTCTCCAACCGGGGGACCGTGCTGGTCCGCGGCCGGCGTGCGCCGGTGGTCGGACGGGTGTGCATGGACCTGTGCATGGTGGACGTCACCGACGTTCCGGGAGCGGAGGTCGGCGACGAGGTCGTGCTGATCGGCCGCCAGGGCGCGGAGGTGCAGGACGCGCACCAGCTCGCGGCGCTGCAGAACACCATCGCCTACGACGTCCTGTGCGCCATCGGGGCGCGTGTGCCGCGCGTCGTCGTGGGACAGTAGAGGTGCGGGGGGTGGGTCGCGTGCCCTAGGATGCGCCGCGCGGTCCGATGACCACCTCCGAATTCGACTCCACCCCGAAGAAGAACCCGCTCGTCGGCCTGGTGGAGGGCGTCGGCAACGGCGTGCTGGCCGTCTTCCAGACCCTCGGGGGGGTGGCGACGCTCGGGGTCTCGGTCGTCGCCTGGACGTTCCGGCCCCCGTTCCGCCTCCAGAACGTCTTTACCCAGTTCGACTTCGTGGGGGTGGGATCGATCGTCCTGGTGGCCCTGACCGGGACCTTCTCCGGCATGGTGTTCGCCACGCAGTCCTGGAGCGCCTTCGAGCTGTTCGGCGCCGAGAGCCTGGTCGGCCCCACCGTCGCCCTCACCGTGACCCGTGAGCTGGCACCGGTGTTCAGCGCGCTGATGGTCACCATGCGGGCCTGCTCGGCCATGTGCACCGAGCTCGGGACGATGCGGGTGACCGAGCAGGTGGACGCCCTGGAGACCATGGCGGTCAACCCGGTGCAGTACCTCCTGGTGCCGCGGGTGCTCGCCGGTCTCTGCATGGTGCCGCTGCTGACCATGATCTTCGACACCGCCGGCCTCTTCGGCGGCTTCTTCGTCGCCGTGCCGCTCAAGGGCCTGTCGGTCGGGACCTTCGTGCTCCGGACCCAGAACCTCCTCGCCCCCGCGGACATCTGGGAAGGCCTGGCGAAGGGGGCGGTCTTCGGCTTCACGGTGACCCTCATCGCCTGCTACCGCGGCTACAACGCCCACGGCGGCGCGAAGGGCGTGGGCCAGGCGACCACCCGGGCGATGGTGGACGCCGCGGTGGCGGTCTTCATCCTGGACTACCTCATGGGGATCCTGTTCCACGGATGAGCGCCGCGCCGGACAGGCCCCCGATGATCTCGGTCCAGGACCTCTGGAAGTCCTTCGGGGACAACCACGTCCTGACCGGCATCGACCTCGACATCGAGGAGGGGAGCACCTGCGTCATCCTCGGGGGCTCCGGGTCGGGCAAGACGGTGCTGATGAAGCACATGATCGGCCTGCTCAAGCCGGACAAGGGGAAGGTCTTCGTCGACGGTGAGGACATCGTCCCGATGGGGGAGCGGGATCTGGAGCGGGTGCGCCGGAAGTTCGGGATGGTGTTCCAGGGGGCGGCGCTGTTCGACTCGATGACCGTCTACGAGAACGTCAGCTTTGCGCTCCGCGAGCACACCGACCTGTCCGAGGAGCAGATCCGGGCCAAGGTGCGGGAGAAGCTGGGCATCGTCGGGCTGCGGAACGTGGAGGAGCGCTATCCGGCCGAGCTGTCCGGCGGCATGCGGAAGCGGGTCGGGCTGGCACGGGCAATCGTGCTGGACCCGAAGATCGTCCTGTACGACGAGCCCACCACCGGTCTGGACCCCATCACCACGGACTACGTGGACGACATGATCCTGACGGCCAAGAGGGAGCTCCAGGTGACCCAGGTGGTCATCAGCCACGACATCGCCTCGTCCTTCAAGGTCGCGGACAAGGTGGCGTTCCTGTTCAAGGGTAAAATCGTCGCCGAGGGCCCTCCCCGGGAGCTCCGGCACAACCCTCATGCGGAGCTCCAGCACTTCCTGCAGATGTGGTTCGGGAAGTCGTGAGGGCGGGATAACCGGGTAAGGTGATTTCCGTGGCCGGCCGCGGAGCGGACGAGACTTGAAGACCTTCGTCACCCCCTTCCGGGTGGGGTTGCTGGTGCTCGCCGCGGTGGGCTTCCTGCTCGCCTTCCTCCTCTTCGTCCGCAGGGGGACGATGGGGGCGGACACCATCACGGTCTACGCGATGTTCCGCGACGCGTCGGGGCTGGGAAGCCGGAGCCGGGTCCAGGTGGCGGGCATCGCGGTCGGCGAGATCCGCGACATCACCCTGGTGGGGACCCGCGCCCGGCTGACCCTCCGGCTGCGCAAGGACATCGGGCTGCGGACCGATGCCACGCTCATCAAGCGCACCGAATCGTTCCTCGGTGACTACCTCCTGGACCTCCAGGTAGGGTCGCAGAACGCTCCGCTGATGCCCGACGGCGGGGAGATCACCCACGTCATCGACCAGCAGGGGCTGCAGGCGCTGTTCGACACCCTGGGAAAGATCACCACCGACATCCAGTCGGTGACCACGTCGCTGCGCGAGGTCCTCGGGGGCGACGCCGGGACGCAGTCGCTGCAGACCATCGTCCGGAACCTGACCGAGCTCTCGCAGTCGGTGAACGACACCGCGCAACGCTCGAGCCAGAACATCGAGGCCATCCTCGAGAACGTGCGCGACGTGACCGCCTCGATGCGCAGCGCCACCGAGGGTGAGTCCTCCAGCTTCCGGGAGATCGTCGAGAACATCCGGGTCCTGACCGGGGACGTGCGACGGATGGTGGCCGACGTCCGGACGAACCTGGGTCCCGACGGAGGGGCCGAGCAGCTCGGCTCGCTGGGGAGCTCGCTCCAGCACCTGGACGCGACCCTGGGCAACCTCGAGTCGGTGACCCAGAACATGAAGGAGGGCCGGGGCGCAGTCGGGCAGATCGTCTCCGACGAGAAGCTCGGCCGGCAGGTGGGGGAGACGATCGAGGATCTCTCGGCCTACGCCCAGCGGCTGGTGGGCCTCAGGCTCGAGGCCAACATCCGGAGCGACTACCTGTTCAACGCCGGTGCGGCGAAGATCGACGCCACGCTGCGGATCATCGCCCGGCCGGACAAGTACTACATCCTCTCGCTGATCAGCGACCCGCGCGGCGTCGAGACCACCGAGTACATCCAGACCAATCCGCCCTCGCGCGACGACCCGGCGCTGCAGAAGCGGACGGTCACCAGCATCAACTCGCTCAAGTTCTCGGCGGAGTTCGCCAAGCGGTTCTACTGGGCGACGTTCCGCTTCGGGATCATCGAGAGCAGCGGCGGCGTCGGCGTGGACTTCTTCCTGTGGAGGGATCAGCTGGCGATCAAGACGGACATCTTCGACTTCGCCAACCAGCGGCTGAGGTGGCCGCGGGTGCGGACCAGCGTGCAGTTCACCTTCCTCCAGCACCTGTACCTGAACGCCGGGGTGGACGACATCTTCAACCGGCCGATCTACAGCCAGCTCGACAACCGGGTCCTCGCCGGGCGCGACTTCTTCCTCGGCGCCGGCATCGTCTTCACCGACGACGATCTGAAGGCGCTGATCCCGGTCGTGCCGGCCGGCGTCGGGCGGTGAGCCTGCGTCACGAGCGCACGTCCCGGAACAGGACCCTCCGGTCCTCGAACGCGCCGAAGAGCAGCTCGATCATCTCCCGGACGGTTCCACCCGGGCGAGTCGGGAACTCGGTCGAGATCTCGGCCTCGACGTAGATCTCCCGACCACCTTCGAGGACGCTGAAGCGGGCCCCCGGCCAGGCATAGAGCGCCAGGTGGCCGTCGGGATGCCGTTCCGGCTCCAGCCAGAGCTCGATGGGTCGGGCACTCACCGCGCCCCAGACGGACAGGCAGTCCTCGCGTCGCCGCGGAGCGTCTGGAGTCGCGCAGGCCATCCGGAGCTGCTCGGCGGCGGCCGTCCGCAAGTCGCCAGCGTCGCCCCGGGGGAGACTGCGGGCTCCGACCCGGCCGCGACTCAGCCGAGCGCCTTGGCGACCTCGTCCGCGTTCCCGAACGCGGCCCGGTACCGGGCGACGAACTCCGCGTGCGTGAACCGGTGCTGCTGGCACCCCCGGACCTCGATGGCGTAGGCCGCGGCGACCGCGCCGATTCGCCCCGCGACCGGCCACGGCAGCTTCCGCGCCATCCCGAACACCAGCCCGCCGAGGTACGCGTCGCCGGCCCCGGTCGGGTCCACCAGGGCCTTGATCGGCGCGACCGGCACGTCCACCGGCGCCTTCCCGCGTTCCAGAACCGTCGAGCCCTGCTCGCCTCGCGTCACGATGGTCACCGGGGCCATGGACTGAAGCACCGCCTCGCTCTTCCCCGTCTTCTGGGACATGAGCGCGAACTCGTAGTCGTTCCCGATGACCGCCCCCGCCGACTCCATCCCGTCGAGGATCTGCCGCGCCTCGAGCCGGGGGGTCTGCTTCCCCGGGTCGAACAGGTACGGAACGCAAGCGGTGCGGCAGGCCTCCACCGCCTTCAGCATCGACTCCGGGTCGGTGGGGCTGATCACCACCAGGTCTTCCGGCCCGAGCCCCCGGCCACCCAGCTCCAGCTTGTGCCCGTGGGAGAGCGCACCGGCGTAGAAGGCGACGATCTGGTTGGCGTCGAGGTCGGTGTTGATGAAGCAGGAGGCGGTGAACTCACCCGGGATCACCGTCACCCCCGAGGTATCCACTTCGGCTCGGTCCAGCGCCGTCCGGTACTCGGCGAAGTCCTCCCCGGCGGTGGCGATGAGCAGGGGCTTGCCGCCCAGAAGCGCGAGCGTCCACGCGATGTTGCCCGCCACGCCGCCCCGGAGGCGCTTCATGTCGTCGACCAGGAAGCTCACCGTCAGCCGGTGCATCCGGTCGGACAGGAAGTGCTCCCGGAACCTCCCCGGGAACGTCATGAGGTAGTCGTAGGCCAGCGAGCCGGTGACGACGATGCGCATGGCCCCCCCAAAGCATGGAGGCCCCCGGGTGGGCAAGGTCGTGTAATCTGGCCCGAACCAGGAGGCAGATGCGCTTCGCCGTCATCTCGGACATCCACTCCAACCTAGAGGCCCTGACCGAGGTGCTCCGCTCCGTCGAGGCCCAGAAGGTGGACCGGGTGGTGTCGCTCGGAGACATCGTCGGGTACGGCGCCTCGCCCAACGAGTGCTGCCGCCTGGTCCGGAGCGTCGCCGAGGTCACGCTGCTCGGAAACCACGACGCCGCCGTCGCCGGCCGGATGGACTACTCCTTCTATTACGAGGGCGCCCGGCACGCGCTGGACTGGTCCGCCGAGGTCCTCAACGAGGAGAACCACGCCTGGCTCCGGAGCCTCCCGTACACCTACCGGGTGGGGGAGATCGGCTTCAGCCACGGCTCGCCGGTGGACCCGCGCGCCTACGAGTACGTCTTCGCTCTGGAGCAGGCCCGGGAGCTGGTTCCGGAGATGGAGGACCTCGCCGAGGTGACCTTCATCGGCCACAGCCACCTCTGCAAGGCGTTCGCCCTGGGGAACGGCGAGGTGAACGACGTGGTGGCGCAGAAGTTCGCCTTCCGGCGCGGCTATCAGTACCTCATCTCGGTGGGGAGCGTGGGCCAGCCGCGGGACTACGACAACCGGGCCTGCTTCGTGGTCTGCGACACCACCGCCCGGACCGTGGAGTACATCCGCGTGGAGTACGACATCGAGGGCGCCGCCCGTCGCATCTTCGAGGCCGAGCTCGCGCCGAACTTCGGCCGCCGTCTCTTCCTGGGGGTCTGACCCGTGACGACCCGTTCGCTCGCCGTCGTGCTGCTGCTGGCCCTGACCGGATGCGCGCGCAAGGAGCCGTCGCCCGAATACACCCGCGCATCCGGCCTCTTCAACAAGCTGTATGCGAAGGAGCTGGACGACGCCTACGTCGACCCGGGGATCCACGAGGTCGAGGCGCTGCTGGAGAAGGTTCCTCCGGACTCGCTCGACGCGCAGGCCGCGGCAGAGCTCCTCAAGCGCATCCGCGAGAACCAGTCACGCATCGACCAGACGACGAGGGACCGGGAGACGGCGCTCGCCGCGGCGCGGACGCCGCCGACCATCTCCGGTCAGTCGGTGAATCCACCGGCGCTCCCGCAGTCTCCGGTCCGGCCGCCACCGCCGCCGGCCCCGGATGCCGGCCCGCCGTCGGCCCCCACCGCGGGCATGGCGATGCGCGACTTCAGCCGGCTGTTCGGTGACTGCTTCGAGGCCGCCGGACCGGTCGAGGTGAACGGCCGCGGGCCGCGCGACTCGTACGCGATGGTGGACTCGGACCGGTGCCGCCGCTCGATGCCCGCGCTCGCCAACTCGGTGGTGCTCGCCGACAGCCAGACGGTGATGGGCATCGTCCCGAAATCTGCGCTGCAGCGGACCCTGGCCGACGGCGGAACGCCTCCTGCGCCGCCGGACGCCGGCGGTTAGTCTCGGCAGCCCGATGCAAGACGGCACCTTCCTTGCGCTGATGCGCCTCGTCCCCAAATCCGCGCTCTCGCGGGCGGTGGGGACCTTGACCCGCCTGCCGGCGCCGGCGGGGATGCACCAGGCCGCCATGCGTGCCTTCGCCCGGGCCTACCGGGTGAACATGACCGAGGCCGAGACCGACTTCGTCGGCTACGGCCGGTTCAGCGATTTCTTCAGCCGCGGCCTCCGCCGGGGCGCCCGTCCGGTGGATCCCGATCCACGGGTCGTCGTCTCCCCGGTGGACGGGGTGGTGAGCCAGGCGGGCATTCTCGAGCGGGGAACCTGCATCCAGGCGAAGGGCATCCAGTTTCCGGTGGACCGGCTGGTGGACGACGCCGACCTCGCCGCGCGATTCGCGCTCGGCGGGACGTACGCGACGCTCTACCTCTCGCCGCGGGACTACCACCGCGTGCACTCTCCGGTGGAAGGCACGGTGGTCGCCTCGCGGTACCTGCCGGGCGAGTTCTGGCCGGTGAATCCGGCGACGGTGCGGAACCGCGACGCGCTCTTCTGCCTCAACGAGCGGCTGGTGACGGTGATGGACAGCCCCGGGTTCGGCCGGGTGGCCGTGGTGAAGGTGGGCGCCACCTGCGTGGGACGCATCCGCGCCGCGTACGACGACCGGGTCACCCACGCCGGTCAGGATGCGGGTCTGAGGACGTACTTGCCGCCGCGTCCGATGGAGAAGGGCGGGGAGCTCGGCCGCTTCGAGATGGGCTCCACGGTCATCCTCCTCTTCGAGCCGGGGCGCGTCGTGTGGGACGACCGGCTGGTCGCGGGCGCGACCGTTCGGATGGGCCAGCGCATCGGAGGCGCGCCGTGAGCCAGAAGATCTCCGGGGTGAAGGGGATGAACGATCTCCTCCCCCCGGACATCGCGGTCTGGAACGCGCTGGAGGCGGCGGCGCGCGAGACGTTCGGTCGCTTCGGCTACGACGAGGCGCGCACCCCGGTGGTCGAGGACACCGCGCTCTTCGTCCGGAGCGTCGGCGAGGCCACCGACATCGTCGGGAAGGAGATGTACACCTTCCAGGACAAGGCCGGCCGGAGCCTCTCTCTTCGTCCCGAGGGGACCGCGCCCTGCGTCCGCGCGTACATCGAGCACGCAGTGGCCCAGCGCGAGCCGGTGACCCGCTGGTGGTACCTCGGGCCGATGTTCCGGTACGAGCGCATGAAGACCGGCCGCTACCGCCAGTTCTGGCAGATCGGAGCGGAGGCTTACGGTGTCTCCGCGCCGGCCCAGGAGACCGAGCTGATCGATCTCGCGATGCAGCTGTTCCGCGCGGTGGGGCTGGACGGCATCCGGGTCGAGCTGAACTCGCTGGGCGACCCCGAGACCCGCGGCGTCTACCTCGAATCGCTCCGGACGTTTCTCCGCTCCCACCGGAGCGAGCTGTGCACCGAGTGCCAGGAGCGCACCGAGAAGAACCCGCTCCGGGTCTTCGACTGCAAGAACCCGGGCTGCCAGGCGGTGCTCGCGAGTGCCCCAGCCATCACCGACGCCCTCTCCGCCGAGGCGAAGACCCACTTCGAGGCGGTGCAGCGGCAGCTGATGGTGCTCGGCATCCCGTTCCGGGTGAACCCGAGGATGGTGCGGGGCATCGACTACTACACCCGGACCGCCTTCGAGTTTCTCTCCGAGGACCCGGTGCTCGGCACGGCGTCGGCGGTCGGCGGCGGTGGGCGGTATGACCGGCTGGTGAAGGAGCTCGGCGGACCGGACACTCCCGCGGTGGGCTGGGCCCTGGGAATGGACCGGCTGTGCCTCCTGCTGCAGGCGAAGGGGGCGATCCAGTCGGCGCGACCCGAGGTCTTCGTCGCCGTGGCCGAGGAGGGCGCGGCGGACACGGCGCTGGCGCTGGTGAGCCGGCTGCGACGCGCGGGACACCGCGTGGACTTCGATGCCCGCGGCGGCAGCCTGAAGAGTCAGATGAAGCGGGCCGACCGCTCGGGTGCGACCTACGCCCTGGTGCTCGGCTCGCGCGAGCTGAGCTCGGGGGAGGCGCAGCTCAAGCCTCTCGCCGGTGGCGAGCCGGTGACCGTCCGGCTCGACGCGCTCGAGTCCGCGCTGCGCTCGGCCCGTTGAGCCGAGGTGCGGTCGCGTGGGCGGCGCGGTAGCGTCTGCCCGAAGTGCGGCTGGCTCCAGGAATCAGGCTCGGGCGGTACGAGATTCTCTCCGTGCTCGGCGCGGGAGGGATGGCGGAGGTCTACCAGGCCCGCGACGGCCAGCTCGGGCGGAACGTCGCGATCAAGGTGGTCAACGAGTCGCTGTCGGGGAGCCCGGAGCTTCTGCGGCGCTTCGAGCAGGAGGCCCGGATCGCAGGATCCTTGAACCATCCGCACATCGTGGCCGTCTACGACGTCGGCACCCACGAGGGGGCCCCGTACGTCGTCACCGAGCTGCTGGAAGGCGAATCGCTCCGGCGTCGCCTCGACCGAGGGCGGATTCCGCTGGCCACCGCGCTCGACTGGGGTGCCCAGCTGGCCCAGGGCCTGGCGGCGGCGCACCGGCGCGGCGTGGTTCACCGGGACGTGAAGCCGGACAACGTCTTCGTCGGCCCCGGTGGCCAGGTGAAGCTGCTCGACTTCGGCATCGCCAAGCTGGTCGAGGAAGTGCGGGCCGGTCCACGGAGCCTGCTCGACCCGACGCTGACCCCGAAGGGCGAGGTCACCCGGACCGGGTCCGTGATCGGCACGCCGGGGTACATGTCCCCGGAGCAGGTCCGCGGCGAGGCGCTCGACGCGCGGAGCGACATCTTCAGCCTCGGGGTGGTCCTCCACGAGATGCTCTCCGGCCAGCGCGCGTTCCCCGGCACGGGCGTGGTCGAGAGCGGATACGCCATCCTGAACGGGGAACCCCCGTCGCTGCCGGCGTCGGTTCCGCCAGCCGTGGGGCAGGTCGTCCAGCGCTGCCTGGAGAAGGATCCGGACCGACGGTTCCAGACCGCGGCAGACCTGGCCTTCGCGCTCGAGGTCGTCCGGAATCCCACGACGTCCGCCACGCCGGCTCCTCGCCGTGGATCGAGGCGCGGTCTGCTCGGGGCGCTGTTGGCGGGGCTGGTGCTGGCGCTCGCGGTGGCTGCCTGGATGCGGGCCCGACCCGCTGCTCCGGTCGCGTCTGCACCCGCGTTCGAGCAGCTGACTTTCCGCCTGGGGGCGGTCCGGGCCGCGCGGTTCGCACCGGATGGTCGGGTCATCTTCAGCGCGAGCTTCGACGGGAAGGGCGAGGAGGTGTTCAGCAAGCCCGCCAGCACGATCGAGCCCCAGTCCTTGGGGCTGAAGGACACGCGGCTGATGGCGGTCTCGAGCACGGGGGTCCTGGCGCTGCTGCTCGAGCCCCGCTTCACCCGCGCCTTCTCCATGCGAGGGATCCTCGCCCGGACGGAGACTGCCGGGGGGACTCCTCGCGAGCTGGTGGAGAACGCCGAGTTCGCGGACTGGGGACCGTCCGGCGAGCTCGCGGTGGTCCGGAACGTCGGCGCGGCGAGCACGCTCGAATCACCGGTGGGGAAGGTGCTCTTCCAGACGAACGGCTGGATCTCCAATCCTCGCTTCTCGCCACGAGGGGATCGCATCGCGTTTCTCCACCATCCGCTCTTCTACGACGACATGGGCGAGCCGCGGGTGGTCGATCTCGCGGGCCAGGGAAAGGCCCTCGGCCCCGCCTGGCCCCGCGTGCTGGGACTGGCCTGGGCGCCCGATGGCTCGGAGGTCCTCTTCGCCGCGGGAAGGGTGCAGCGCAACGTGCTGGTGGGGGTCACGGAGGCCGGCGCCTCCCGCACCCTCTACGTCAGTCCGTCAGATCTTCGGCTGGAGGACGTCGCCGCCGACGGGAGCGTGCTGGTCACCGAGCAGCTGGAGCGGAGCGAGCTCGGAGTCAGCGTCGACGGACAGCCGGAGCAGTCGACCAGGACCTGGGCCAACTGGACCACCTTCGTGGCCTCGGTCGGCGATGACGGCAGCATGGTGTTCTCCGAGTCGGTTCCCTTCAACGCCGGCACCGGCCCGCGACCCACCCAGCCGGTCTGGACGCTCTTCCTCCGTCCGGGAAACCCAGCCGCCCAGGTGCTCGGGCAGGGGTCAGCGCTCGACCTGTCGCCGGACCGGCGCTGGGCGCTCATCCTCGCGGTGGACCGCCGGGGGCTGTCTGCTCTTCCGACCGGTCCCGGGCAAGAACGGCAGATCGACATCCAGGGGATGGACGTCGCTGCTGCCCGATGGCTCAGGGGCGGAGAGCGGCTGGTCATCAGTGCCCGGAAGCCGGCGGACCCGGACTATCACCTCTTCATCAATCCGGAAGGGAGCAGGACCTTCGTCCAGGTTGCGGACACCCCGGTGAACGCCCGGCGGCTCTTCCATCTCTCCCCGGACAACCGGTGGGTGGCCACGCTGGACAAGGACGATCATCTCCTTCTCCTCTCCACCCGCGACGGGACTGCCCTGCGCCTTCCCGAGGCGGGCCCGGACGCGCTCCCGCGTGGCTGGAGCGCCGACGGACACCTCTGGGTGTCCCGGGGTGGAGATCGAACGCCGGTGGTTGCCCGGTTGCTGAAGGTGGACGTCGAGCACCGCCGGGTGGTGGAGGAGCGCTCGGTCCGGCCTGCCGAGCCGAGCGGCGCGATCTATCTGCGGGACCTCGCCATCTCTCCGGACGGCCGGACCGTGGCCTACATCTACGGCCGGAACGTCGGGTACCTGTACCTGCTCCGTGGGGTGCTCCAGGCGGGCCGCTGACCCGTCGACCCGAGTCTCATCCGCCGGTGGCGCTCAGCCCGGGAGCAGCGTGAAGTCGTCCGCCCGGGCGAGCCCGAGCCAGAGCTGGCCCAGCTCCGCCGGGGGCACGATGGTGCGCCGTGCCTCCAGGTCGAACCAGAGGATGAGCGTCTCCACCGTGGCGCAGAGCGCCCCGTCCGAAGAGCGGAAGAAGCGGTTCCGCACCTTCATCTTTCGCGCGTCCGGAGAGATGGTGGCGACGGTCATGTCCACCCGGAACGGCTCGAGGAGCCGGAGCTCCTTCTTGTAGGTGAGCACGTCCTCCACCACCACCGGGCCCAGCCGGCGGCGGTAGAGCTCGGCCATGGGAAAGCCGCCGTCCTCGAGGAAGCGCAGCCGCGTCTCCTCGGCCACGCCGAGGTACGCTGCGTTCCGCATGTGCTGGTTGAAGTCCATGTCCGCCCAGCGCGCGCGGTATTCCTGGACGTAGGGCTCGGTCATGGCGCGCGTCCTACCCCAGCCGCCGCTCACGGTCATCGCCGGCCCCACCGGAGCGGGGAAGACTGACCTCGCGGTCGCCCTCGCCGAGCGGCTGGGGGCGGAGATCGTCAGCGCCGACTCGCAGGCGGTGTACCGCCACTTCGATCTCGGCACCGCGAAGCCCGAGCCCGAGCAGCTCACCCGCGTCCCGCACCACGGAATCTCGGTGGTCGAGCCGACCGAGGCGTTCTCCGCCGCGCGGTGGGTCGAGCTGGCCGACGCCGCCATCGCCGACATCGCCGCCCGGGGCCGTCCGGTCCTACTGGTCGGGGGAACCGGCCTCTACGTCCGGGCGCTGCTCCACGGGCTCACCGACACGCCGCCGGACCCGGAGGCCCGCCGGGCCCTGGAGGAGGAGGCGCGGCGGCTCGGCGCCGAGGCGATGCATCGCCGGCTCGCCGAGGTGGACCCGGAGACCGCGGCGAAGCTGGCGGTGGCCGACCTGCTCCGAGTGGTCCGCGCCCTGGAGATCCACGCCACCACCGGCACGGCTCCCTCGAAGCTGCGCGCCGCGCACGGCTTCCGGCCGGCCCGCTATCCGGCGCGCATCCACTTCCTCGACCCGCCGCGGGAGGAGCTGGAGCGGCGCATCGCCGCGCGCACCCGGCAGATGTTCGAGCGCGGGCTGCTCGCCGAGGTCTCGCGGCTGGTCTCCGACGGGTTCCGGGACACCGCCCCGATGCGCAGCATGGGCTACCGCCAGGCGCTCGCGGTGCTCGAGGGGCGGATGACCGCCGAGCAGGCGGAGCGGGACACGGTCCTGGAGACGCGGCGGTACGCGAAGCGCCAGCGCACCTGGTTCCGCCGGGAGCCGGGCACGACGTTCGTCGCGCCGCCCTACACCACGGTGTGGGAGGAGGCAGGGCTGTCCGCCCCACGCTGACCGAGGCGGTGCCGCTCGAGGATCCGCTCCAAGACCGCGCGGTCGATGGGCTTCACCAGGAACTCCGTCGCCCCGGCGTCGAGCGCCTGCCGGCGCAGAAGCGCCCCGCCGAGGCCGCTCATCACGTAGACCGGAGTTCCCCGCGTCGAGGGGTGCTCCGCCAGCCGCCGGCAGAGGCGGATGCCGTCCACCCGCTCCAGCACCACGTCGAGGAGGACCGCCGAGGGTGGCCGGTGGGCCACCGCCGCGAGGAGCTCCATCTCTCCGGAGAAGGTCACGACCTCGGCCCCTCCCAGGCTCAGCTGCTCCCGCAAGCCTTCCCGGGCGCCGTCGTCGTCGTCCACCACGTAGATGAGGTGGGGATCGCGAGGCGGCTGCAGCACCGGAGCGGCGCGTTCTACCGGCTGGAATGGAGAAGTGGCCACCGCCCGAACAGCCTCCCAGCGCATCCGCCACAGCACCCGCGACGCCCGCGGCCGCTCGAGGCCGGCGAGGGTCAGGTCTGCCGGCTCGGGTCTGGGTCGCTGACCGGCGCGGAAGGCGCGCGCCGCGTCGGGCCCGGCGTACCGCAGGGTGCGCCAGAGCTTCGCAGCCGCCTCGACCTCGCGACGGATCCGCCCCAGGCCGCCCTCGAGGAGGGCGTCGGCGAGCGCGGTCGGAGGCTCCGCGGCCCGGACCAGCGCCCGGGCCACCTGGCTGGCGAGGCCCAGCGTCGGGCCCACCGCGAGATCCAGCGGATGCCCGAGCGCATCCGGCCCCGTGGCCACCCAGCCCGGCCCGGTCAGCACCGGTGCGCTGCCGGCGGGAACCGGCCGGCGCCCGAGGGAGAGCACGTCGAAGCCCGGCTCGAGCAGCCCGTCGCGCGCGGCCTCGACCAGGAGCAGGGACAGATCCACCGGCTCGACGCCCGGGCCGAAGGCGAGCGCCCAGAGCCCGGCCGGTATGGGGAGCAAGACCAGAGCGTCCACCCCGGCCGCGGGCGAGAGCACCAGCTGAGCGAAGGGAAGGGGGCGGCGAGTCTCGACCCACGCCTCGGCGCCGGGGAGCAGCGGGGCCCGCCCGTCCGGCTCGGCCGCGGTGGCGCTCGCGTCCTGAGGCTCGAGAGCGAGGGCCACCATGTCCGCCCGGGCCACCAGCCCGTGCGAGCGGACCACCCGCCCCGGCGAGCGCGCGAGCGAGAGCGCCTCGGTGCGCTCCACCGCCCAGGCCCGCACCCGGACACCGGCCATCCCCGAACGCGCGGTGACCAGCTCGGTCAGCGGATCGCGTCCCGGCGCGCCGAGGGTCACCACCCCCGGAGGGTAGGGCAGCCAGACCCGCGAGCTCCGGGAGAGCACGCGGAGGCCGACCAGCGGCGCGGTCGGCTCGCCCGGCGGCAGCGTGCATCCGAGAAGAGCCAGCCGCGACCGGCACTGAGGCGTGATGATCCTCGGCACGGAGCGGGGAGACCCGTTTCCCGCGTAGAGGAGCGTCTCGATCGGCCGGCCCCGGTCGTGCTCGGCATGGCAGAGCGCGAGGGCGAGCGCCGCGCCCGCGAGCCCCTCGCCGACCACCGCCAGCTGCGCCGTGCCGCCCATGTCCGTCGTCCTCGGCCCAGGTCCCTCGTCAGTGGGTGTCCGCGGTCAGTCCGTCCGTCGGTCCTGCCACTTCCACCCGGTTCCGGCCGAGGTTCTTGCTCCGGTAGAGGGCGGAGTCCGCGGCGGCGAGGAGGCTCGCCGGCTCCTGCACGTGGATTGTGCCCTCCATCGCCGCGATTCCGACGCTCAGGGTCAGCGGCTGCGGCCAGGGCCACGGGCGCGTCATCAGTCGCTCGCGGAGGCGCTCGGCAACGACGCGTGCCTCGGCGGCGGTCTGGTGGGGGAGGAGGGCCACGAACTCGTCGCCTCCGAAGCGCGCGGCGAAGTCGACCTCGCGCAGCTCCTCCCGGAACACGTCGCCCATCGCCCGGAGCGCGGCGTTCCCCGCCTCGTGGCCGTACTGGTCGTTGAGGGTCTTGAGGTTGTCCAGGTCCACCAGCAAGAGCGCCAGCGGCTCGGCGTACCTGGCGGCGCGAGCGAACTCCTCGTCGAGCTTGCTCTGCAGGGCGCGGAAGTTGTGCAGACCGGTGAGGGCGTCGGTGCGCGCCAAGGACTCGAGCCGCGCGACCTTCCGGGCCTGCGTCCACGCGTGGAGCAGCCGGATCTGGAGCTCGTCCGGCCGGCCGGGCTTGGCGATGAAGTCCGCCGCGCCGTGGCTGAAGCAGTCGACGACCGTGCGCGGGTCGGTCTGCCCGGAGAGGAACACCACCGGGACCTCGCGGGTCCGGGGGTCCGCCTGGAGCACCTCGAGCAGACCCATCCCGCCGAGCCGAGGCATCGTGAGGTCGGCCAGCACGAGGTCGGGAACGTGCGCCTGGATGAGGGCGACGGCCTCGGTGCCGTCCTCGGCGGTGAGAAGATCCCAGTCACGGCCGAGGAGCTCGACCAGGCCGACGCGCGTCGGTCCGTCGTCCTCGACGACGAGGAGCACTGGACGGGCTGGGCGACGGTCCATCGCGGGCCGACCGGAATCCGACCAGGGGGACTGGAGTCCGCTGCCGGACAGGGGGGCGCTCCTTTGTTCGGTACGCGTCCCCGCAAGACGCGGGAAACGAAGACCTCTGAGCAAGTGACGTGCCCCGGGAGCCCGAGTCAGTTCGGCGATTTACGGAGTGTGTTGGAAGACGACAGGAAGAAACTCCAGCCGCCCTGCTCACCGACGCTGGAACTGAACCCGCCGTCCGCCGCCGAAGTCCTGCGGCGGGGCCTCCAGATGGAAGCCGTACCAGAGGTGTCCCCAGCCCTGCATCTTCATGCGCTTGTCGTTCTGGAGGGCGCTGAGGGCGGACTTCAGCTTCTCGTCGCTCGGGTTCGCGGTGACGGCGCGCCCAAGCACGGAGATGGCCTTCTCCCGCTCCTTCGTGCGCTGGAGGCACCAGGCGTAGGCCGCCCAGACGATGCCTTCCTTCTTTCCGGCCTTGACCGCGCGCTCGAAGGTCTCCGTCATCTTCGGGTAGTCCTTCCGCTGGTAGTAGAGGGCGCCGAGCATCGCCTGCGCCATCGCATCGCGACCGCTGGCCTTGAGGAGGTGCGGCTCGGCGGCTTCGAAGTCCTTCACCATGTAGTGGAGCTGACCGATCTGTCCGTGGACCTGGGCGGCGACCATGAACTGCCACTTGTCGAGCGCGAGCCCCTGCTCGAGCGTCCGGATCGCCTTGGCGATCTTCGGCGCCTGATCCCGGGGAGAGGAGATGGCCTTCAGCTCGTTCTGCGCCGCGAGGGCGAGCGCCTGCAGCTTCTTCATGATGCGGCGGGCGAGCAGGACGTAGACGCCGAGCAAGACCAAGACGCCGGGGACGACGCCCGCATAGAGGGGCAGGCCCGCGAGCCGGACCGCGACGGTGACCACGACGCCCGCGGCGAAGGCGATGAGGAGGTTGTACATGTCCGGGGAGGTGCTAGACCCGGCGCCGCGGCGTCGCAAGGCCCTCTGTCGAAATTGGTAGACGAGGCGGACTCAAAATCCGCTGCGGCTGACCCCGCGTCCCGGTTCGAGTCCGGGGAGGGCCAACCACTCCAGGCCGGACACGCCTCCGCCCGAACGGCGAGTCGTGTCCAGCCAATCGAAGCAGCCAGGTGCGGCGCGGTGTCAGGGAACGTCGATGAAGAACGCGATGTGTCCGTGCGGTGAGTCCTCGGTCGAGTCCTGGCAGTCCTCGTGGAGGTGGAAGCGGACGGTCCACCGCCCTGCGGCGTCGAACTTGATCGGCCCCACGTCGTAGATGCCGCCGGACTTCTCGGTGGTCGCCTGTCCGGAGTTGGGGGCCGGGTGGGTATCGTTGAGGAAGACCTCGCCCTCGATATTGGCACCGGTGGCGGGTTGGAGATCTGTCAGCGTCTTGGCGGTGACCGTGAAGGTCACGTTCTGGTTCCGCCGGACGGGCGTGGACGTGAAGCTCACCTGATACTTGCAGTCGTCGTCGTCCCCCGATGAGTTGTAGATGGTCGGCCCGTAGTCGGGCATGCCGGCGTCCACCGCTGCGTGGCAAGTGCTGAGGTCGGTGGCCTGGGCCGTGCCGGTGCAGTGGGTGTCCGTCGGGCCGGCGACGGGTCCTCCGGTGGGGCCGCCGCCGTCGCTACTGCCGCAGCCCGCCGCGAGGAGGGTGATGAAGCTCGCAAGGCAGAGAGCGCCGGCCGAAACTCGGAGCAAGTCCTGACGCCGCATGATGGCCCTCCAGGTGGAGATTCGGTGCGAACGCAACGCCTCCACGAGCGGGGTTCCAGGACAAGGCCCAGCGGCAAATTGACGCAGCCTCGATACCCCGCGATCGCCCTGGGGCGAACACCTGGGGCGCTCGTGTCGGCTCCCGGAGCCCGTGTCTCAGCCCCGCATCGCGCGGTAGCGGCGGATGAGGGTGTTGGTCGAGCTGTCGTGCTCCAGCGCCGGCTCGGACGGGCTCTCCAGCTCGGGGATGATTCGCTGGGCGAGCACCTTCCCCAGCTCGACGCCCCACTGGTCGAACGAGTCGATGTCCCAGATGACGCCCTGGGTGAAGACGGCGTGCTCGTAGAGGGCGACCAGCGTGCCCAGCGTCGCGGGCGTGAGGCGGTCGGCCAGGATGGTGTTCGAGGGTCGGTTCCCCTCGAAGACCCGGTGCGGCACCAGCCAGTCCGGAGTCCCCTCGGCCTTCACCTGCTCGGGGGTCTTGCCGAAGGCCAGCGCCTCGGTCTGGGCAAAGACGTTGGCCAGGAGCATGTCGTGGTGCCGGCCCACGACGTTGAGGGGCTTGCCGAAGGCGATGAAGTCGCAGGGGATGAGTCGGGTCCCCTGGTGGATCAGCTGGTAGAACGAGTGCTGGCCGTTGGTGCCCGGCTCGCCCCAGTAGATCGGGCCGGTGTCACGGTCGACCGGCGCTCCCTCGAGAGTGACGTGCTTTCCGTTGCTCTCCATCGTGAGCTGCTGGAGGTAGGCCGGGAAGCGTTTGAGATATTGCTCGTAGGGCAGCACCGCGACGGTCTGGGCGCCGAAGAAGTCGTTGTACCAGAGCGAGAGCAGCCCCATCAGCACCGGGAGATTCGCGGCGAAGGGCGCGGTCCGGAAGTGCTCGTCCATCTGCCGGAAGCCGCCGAGCATCTCGCGGAAGCCGTCCGGACCGATGGCGACCATCGTCGACAGCCCAATCGCCGAGTCCATCGAGTACCGGCCACCCACCCAGTCCCAGAACTCGAACATGTTGGCGACGTCGATCCCGAACTTGGTGACCTCGGCGGCGTTGGTCGAGACGGCGACGAAGTGCTTCGCGACCGAACGCTCGTCACCGCCGAGCCCGGCCAGTGACCAGGCCCGGGCGGTCCGGGCGTTGGTCATCGTCTCCAGGGTGGTGAAGGTCTTGGACGAGACGATGAAGAGGGTCTCGGCCGGGTCGAGGTCGCGGACCGCCTCGGCGAAGTCGGTGCCGTCGATGTTGGACACGAAGCGGAATTCCAGACCTCGGTCGCTGTAGTGCTTCAGCGCCTCGTAGGCCATGACCGGGCCGAGGTCGGATCCGCCGATCCCGATGTTGACGAGGTTGCGGATCCGCTTCCCGGAATGGCCCTTCCACGCTCCGCTCCGGATCTGCGCGGCGAAGGCGGCCATCCGGTCGAGGACGGCGTGGACCTCGGGGACCACGTCCTTTCCGTCGACGAAGATCTTCGCGTCCCTC
>DASXGF010000688.1:0-2826 GCA_036489275.1 Myxococcaceae bacterium
GGCGTTGTCGGGGCTGGTCGAGGGCTTGGAGAGCAGATCCTGGTACAGCTCCACCGCCCGCTCGGAGCCGCGGCGGATCGTGTGCACGCCCTCGCCGCCGATGGGAAAGATGCAGGACTCCGCGGTGTGGTGCTCGGCGCAATTCTCCGTCTCTCCCCTGCGTAGATGGGCGAAGGCGAGGTCCGCCTGGATCGCCTCTGCCGCGTCGACAGGCATGACCGTGCCGAGCTCGCGCTGGAGGTCCTCGAGCGTGGAGATCGCGGTCTCCACGTCACCGTCGTAGAGCGACTGGTTCGCGATCTCACGTTCGGTGGTGAAGCGCTTTCGCGGGTCGTGCTCGGTGGCGAGCGCCGTGCGGAGCTCGGCGATCTTCTCCTTCTGCTTGTCCCACTGGTTGTCCCAGGTGCCCTCGCGCTGTGCGATCGAGGCGAGCTTCGCGACCATGTCCACCCGTGGGTGGCGCTGCCGGCGGGGGCGGAGGCCGACCACCACTCCCGCCGTTGCCACCGCAACGACGGCCAGCACGAACAGCAGGCGCTTGTTCATCACCGGCAGAGGAGACCAGCGTCATTCCGGCCGGGCGTCAAGGCGCAGGGGGCTCGGGCGGCTCAGCGGCGCGGCGGATCGTCTCGCAGCAGGCGCATCGCCTCCAGGCGCTCGGGAAACGGGCGAGGCGAGTCGACCGCGCGCTGGAGCTCGTCGCGTCCACGCGCGCCCGCGCCCGAGGCGAGGTACACGCTGCCGAGGTGGAAGCGGGTCGACGGGTCGTCCGCCGAATGCTCCACCGCGAGCTCCAGCAGCGGTCGGGCCAGGGCGTCCCGGCCAGCCTGATGGTGCATCCACCCGAGGGCGTCGAGCAGCTGGGGGTCCGACGGCCGGTCACTGGCGAGCAGCGCCAGCGTCTCGAGGAACTCCTGGTGGAGGGCGGGCTCCGTCCGGGAGGCGAGGAGCATCGCCATCCGGTAGCGGGCGAGGTCCAGGTCCGGCCGGCGCCCGAGGAGCGTCCGGTAGGTGGAGATCGCCTCCTCGGGGTGACCGGCCGCGGTCTGGATCTGCCCCACCATCATCTGGAGGTCGGTGCTGCCGGGGAATCGCGTGGTGCCCTCGCGAGCGACCTCGAGCGCCTCGGGGATGCGGTCGAGGCCGAAGTCGAAATCGGTGAGGTGCTGGTAGGGGAGGGGAGAGTCGGGCTGCAGCTCGAGACCGCGCCGGAGCGCGCCCTCGGCCCGGAGAGGATCGCCGGCCTCGATGTACGCCCGAGCCGCGATGTAGCGGACGATGGACAGCTTCGGGTCCCGCTCCGCCAGCGCCATGAGCCGGCCGGCGGCGTATGCCGCGCCGCCTTTCCTCGACCAGACCCGGCCGAGCGTGGCCACGACGACCGGAGACCTCGGGGCGATCCGGAGCGCGGCCATCAGATGCTGCTCCGCGGGATCCGGGTCTCCCCGACGGAGATCGAGGAGGCCGGCGAGGAAGGGCCCGAAGATGGACCCGGGGAACTGGAGATTGGCCGCGTCGACGGTGCGCTGCGCTCCGTCCCAGTCCCGCTGCTGTACCTGTCCCTCGAAGGCCTTCCGCAGCTCTCCCATCCGGCCCGGCCAGTACTCGCGGGTCCAGGCCCCGAGCGCGCTCCGGTCCACCTGAGCGTCGGGACGGAGCCGGCGGGGCGGCGCAGGAGGCGGCCCGAGGTCGACCGCGCTGGTGCCGGCCGCGCGGGCCTGCGAGCGGAGCAGGAGGCTCTTCGCCCCCACGTCTTCGGGCGCGGCCCTGGTGGCTGCGCGGGCATCCTCCAGCGCGCCCAGGTAGCGGCCGAGGCGTTCGCGGATCTCTCCGCGCTCGCGGTGGGCGACCGCGTTCCCGGGAGCCAGCTCCAGGGCCTGGTCCAGCGTCGCCTCGGGAGCCTCGAGCAGATCCGAGGCGCGCATCAGGCGGGCGAGGGCGATCCATCCTTCCGGGTCCTCGGGGGCCATCTCGGTCAGGCCCTGGTACTCGAGGAAGGCGACCTCCGGGCTTCCCCGGGCGAGCTCGAGCGCGGCGCGCTGCTTCCGCGCGGCGTTGTTCTCCGGCATCAGCGCGAGCGCAGCGCGGAGCTCGGAGCGGGCATGCTCGACGTCACCCGCCTCGAGCGCGGTCCTGGCTCGGCCGGCGGCGAGCTCGGCCCGTTTCGCGCGGACGAACCTCGACTCGAAGGCCTTCACCGCGCCGAGAACGACGAGCGCCACGACGGCGGCGAGGCCGGCCCAGAGCGCGAGCGCCTTCCACCGAGCGGGCGCCGGTGCTGGAGCTCCGGGCTCGCTTCGCTGCTGCTTCCGTCTCCGGGCCCGACTCACCGGGGGCAGTCTCCCGGATCGGCCTCGCTCACGCACGCTCCTCCGCCGGAGAATTGCGCGCCGGCGCCTGCCCCACGGCTGCCCGGGCGGTGCGACCCCACCGGCCACGAGCCGCCTCGCATGCGCGCTTCAACGCGATCGCCGCGAGCGCGCCAGGACCCCGAGGGAGAGCACCGCCAGCGCCGCAACGAGGGGCAGCATCGCGCCTCCGGCGCTGGAGCATCCGCCGCCGCTCTTCGCCGGGGGAGACACTCCGGCGTCCGGTGTCCCCGGCGGCGGTCCCGCGTCGCCGATCCCCAGCACTCCCTGGATGCGCTGCCAGTGCGCGGCGCAGTTCGTCTGGACCGGACCGCAGCTCAGTGGCCCGAGGAGATCCCGGAAGCTCATCACCCGCTGAAAGGTCTGACCCTGGTCGTCGCTGGACGCGAGGCTGTATCCGTCGACGACCATGTCGGTGCAGGCGTAGATCCGGGTGCTTCCCGGTCGCTGTCCCAGG
>DASXGF010000732.1:0-1943 GCA_036489275.1 Myxococcaceae bacterium
GTTCCCTCCCCTCGCTCGGGACGTGGTGGCGCGGACGCTGGAAGATGACGGCGTGCCCCCCGACATGGCGGCCGTGGTCGCCGAGAGCAGCGGCGGCAATCTCGACCGGGCCCGCGTGATGGTCGACGACCCCGATGTGGCGGCGCGCGTCGCGCTATGGGCCTCGGTGCCGGACGAGTTGGCGTCGTCGGGTTCGGCCGTGGCATCCCTGACGCGCCGGGTGCTCGAGTCCGCCGACCGTGCTGTCGTGCCGCTGCGGGTCGCGCACGACCGGGAGACCGAGGCGCTCGCCGAGGCGGCCAAGGACATGGGCGAGCGCGGCCTGCCGGGGCGCAAGGAGATCGTCGAGCAACACCAGCGCGAGGAGCGGCGCTTCCGCACCGACGCCCTGCGGGCCGGGCTCGGGGTGCTGGCCCGTACGTACCGGACGCGGGTGACGAGGGGCGTGCAGCGGGGGATCGCCCCGGGCGACCTCGACGCGCGGGCAGCGGTGGACGCGGTCGGTCTCATCACCGAGGTGGCCCAGGCGCTGCCGCGGAACCCGAACGAGTCCCTGTTGCTCCAGTCGCTCTTCACCCGGCTGGCTGCGCTGGCCGTGTAGTGGAACGCAGCGTCCGACACCCGCCGGCGAACGGAGGTTGCGAAGGGGCCTAGCATCGCGGGGGCAGGAGAGCCGGGGAGACCAGATGGCGGGGAGTGATGCGGAGGAGGTCACGAACCACACGGACCTCCCCTCCGCGTTGCAGATCCGGGTCCTCGGCCCGCTCGAGATCGCCTGGGGTGGCCGCCCCGTCGACCTCGGCGGCCTCAAGGCACGAGCGCTGGTGGCGCGCCTGCTGATCGACCGTGGGCTCATCGTCTCGGTGGACCGGCTCATCGATTCACTGTGGGGCGATCACGAGGGGGAGGGCGCCGAGATCGCGCTGCGCTCCACCATCTCGCGGTTGCGGAAGCGCCTGCGCGAGGCGGGAGCCCCCGAGGACCTGATCGTGACGCGCGCACCTGGCTACGCCCTGGAGGTCGCCGCGGAGACGACGGACGTCTCCGCCTTCGAGCGGATGATCGCCGACGGCAAGCGGCAGCTGATGCGACACCGGCCGAGCGAGGCGGTGCGGGTCCTCGCGGAGGCGCAGAGCCTCTGGCGCGGCGCGGCATACAGCGAGGTGCGGGACGAACCGTTCGCCCGGGCGGAGGCGCGCCGGCTCGAGGAGATGCTGCTCGCGACGATAGAGCTGCGCCTCGACGCGGCGTTCACCCTGGGCCGGCACGAGTCGCTCGTGGGCGAGCTGGAGACGCTGACGAGCCAGCACCCCATGCGCGAGCGGCTCTGGTCCCAGCGCATGCTCGCGTTGTACCGCTCGGGGCGGCAGGCCGAGGCGCTGCGCGTGTACCAGGATCTCCGTTCGACACTCGTGGACGAGCTCGGGATCGAGCCGGGGCACGACGTGGCGTGGATGGAGCACGCCATCCTGTCGCAGGACCCCGCCCTGTCGTTCGTCCCTCCCGATGAGCCGGCGACGGGCGCGCGCGGCGCCGTGGAGGAGCTCACGGCTGCGGATGCGGACGTTTCGACCGGCTACCGCGTCCGCATCCCGACGTCACCGACGCAGGGACCGCTGGTCGGGCGGGACCAAGAATCGTCACTGCTGCGCGACTGGTGGGCGTCGGTAGGCCAGGGAGACAGTCACCTCCTCCTGGTCGAGGGCGAACCGGGTATCGGCAAGACGCGTCTGGTCGGCGAGATGGCCCGTGCGGTCGAGACCGAGGGTGCGCTGGTCCTGTGGGGACGCTGTGACGAAGATCCGGTGGCGCCGTTCCAGCCCTTCGCGGAGGCGCTCGGCCATTACTTCCAGTCCCTCTCCGCAGACGGCATCTCGCGCATGCCCGACTGGCAGCTCACCGAGCTCTCCAGGCTCGCGCCGCGCCTTCGTGAGTACGCACCT
>DASXGF010000739.1:0-11933 GCA_036489275.1 Myxococcaceae bacterium
CGCGAGGTCAGTGGCGATCTCGAGACGCAGGTTCGCGGGCGCACGTCGCGCCGACTCGACGCACAGGAGCGCGAGGGGATGTCCGTGCGCCGCGGCGAGCATCTGCCCGAGCAGGTGGGTTCCAGCGATGGCCCGGAGAAACCCCGCGAGCCCCACGCATGCCAGGACGGCATCGTCGACTCGTCCGCTCTCCAGGGCCTGCCAACCGAAGGCGAGCGCGAGCGTCGGAACGTCGTATCTCGCCCGATCCATGGAGGAGGCTCCGGGACAGCCGAGAACGCACCAGACCTGCCACGGGTCGGAAAGCGTGCTCGAAGGACCTCGCGCTGCGAGCAGAACACGCCGGAGCCGTTGCTCGTTGGAGTTCAGCGCACGCTCGATCTCGGGAACTGCTGCGACCCGTGCTGTACCCTCCTTGACCGAGCGCCAAGATAGGGCCCCACCGTCCCTCGACTCCGGGACCCCGAGCGCACCGAGCTGGACCCAGTCCGGGTCGGGTATCTCGGACAGGCCCCCGGACCTCTCTCCCCCGAGCGGGCTCGCGGGGGGCTGAGGGCTGGCGAGGAGCGCCGAGGCCTCCGACAGCGCCCAGTTCTGGCAGGCCGGCCCGTCGTCCGTCGACGGCGGGGGCAATGCCCCGACGAACAACCACGCGACGAGGATCGCCACCATGCGCTCAGCCTAGCGGTCCGGCCGACGTTCCAGGTGACGGGTCACGCGGAGGCGGGTCGAGGAACGGGGTCTCGGGAGCAACCACCCGGTTCTTCCCGCGGCGCTTGGCCTCGAAGAGCCGCGTGTCCGCGCGCTCGAGCACCGCGTCGAAGGTCTCGCCGTCCGCCGGCCAGCTCCCGACGCCGGCGCTGATGGTCACCTTCTTCTGCTCGCGGCCGATCGGAATGGGGACCTCGGCCAGCTCCGTGCGGATGTGCTCCACGCGCTGCCGCGCCTGCTCCACCTCGGTCTCCGGGAAGGCCACCACGAACTCCTCGCCGCCGAACCGGGCGACCAGATCGCTCTTGCGCACCGAGGAGCGGAGCCGGGTGGCGACCAGCTGGAGAGCTTTGTCACCCGCGGGATGACCGAAGGTGTCGTTGAACGCCTTGAAGCCGTCCAGGTCGAGGATCGCCACGCTGAGGGGCGAACCCCGGCGCCGCGCACGGGCCAGCTCCTCGTCGATCCGCTCGACGAAGGGGGCCCGCTGCGACAAGCCGGTGAGGTGGTCCACACCGACCATGAGGCGCAGCCGCTTCGCCCGCTGGGCCACCGCCGCCATGATGATGCCCCCGAGCGCCAGGAGCGCGAAGTGGACTGCCTCGCTGGCGCGCGCGACGCCGCCTCCGTCGGGACTCTGGAGCGCGAGCGGGCCCGCGGCCAGCCAGAGGAGCAGGCCTTGCGCGAGGATGCAGAGGCCCGCCGTCCAGAGGCAGAGCCGCCAGTCGTAGCGCAGCCCGGCGCTCATGATGACCAGGAAGTACAGCTCGTAGAAGGAGCGGGTGTGCGTCGCAGCGTCCGCACCGGCGTGCCGGAGCACGAAGAGCAGGGCGGCGGTGGTCAGCGCGACGTCCGCAGCGCAGCTCAGCCACGGCACCCATGGCTCACCCACGCGGAAGGCGAGCCAGGCCAGGAGCAGCGCCTGGAGCAGACCCGCGGCCAGGAGCAGCGTGAGGCCGGTCCAGCGCTGACCGGGGGTCACGGCGAGGGCGAGGACACTGACCCCCGCCACCAGGAAGAGCCGCACGCCCGCGACCCACCTCTCGCCCGAGGCCCGGGCGCGGAGAATCAGCTGGTCGGTCTCGGGACCGACCTGTCCGACGAGCGAGGCGAACGCAGGCCGCACCCAGGCCGTGTCGGGGAACGCCACAGGGCGCGGGACTGTACGGGGCGGCGGAAGCCCGTGCGAGCATGATCAGCACGCGCGGCGGCCGGTCCGGTGGGGTCGGCGCGGCCCCCGTACCAGAGGCTCTACACGTTGAACCGGAAGTGCATGCAGTCCCCGTCGCGGACGACGTACTCCTTGCCCTCGATGCGCAGGAGTCCCTTCTCCCGGACGGCCGCCTCGCTCCCCAGGCGAATCAGGTCCTTCCAGTCGAAGACCTCGGCCTTGATGAAGCCTCGCTCGAAGTCGGAATGGATGACGCCGGCCGCCTCGGGCGCCTTTGCGCCCTTGTGGAACGTCCAGGCGCGGCACTCCTGCTCGCCGACGGTGAAGAACGTCTGCAGACCCAGCATCCGGTAGCCGGCGCGCACGACCTTGTGGAGCCCCGGCTCGGTCAGCCCGACCGATGCCAGGAACCCGGGGCGCTCCTCGGGAGGAAGCTGCTGGATCTCCGCCTCGATGCCCGCGGCGAGCGCCACCATCTCGGCGCCCTCGGCCTTCGCCAGCTCACGCACCGCGGCCACGTGCGGATCGGAATCTTCCTTGCCCAGCTGCGACTCGCCGATGTTCGCCACGTAGAGCACCGGCTTGTCGGTCAGGAGGAACAGCTCGCGGAGCTGCTTGTGCTCGTCGGCCGGCAGCTTCTGCGCACGAACGGTGATGCCCGAGTCCAGCCCGGCCTTGACCTTGTCCAGCAGGGCCAGCTCGGCCTTCGCCTCATCCCCCGCCTTGCCGCCGGCCTTCGCGTTTCGCTGGGCGCGCTCGCGGCGCTTCTCCACCGTCTCGAGGTCCTTGAGGCAGAGCTCGGTGTCGACGATGTCCCGGTCCCGCTGCGGGTCGACCCCGCCCTCGACGTGGGTGACGTTCGGATCCTCGAAGCAGCGGAGCACGTGCAGCACCGCATCCACCTGCCGGATGTTGGCCAGGAACTGGTTGCCCAGCCCCTCGCCCTTGCTCGCGCCCCGGACCAGGCCGGCGATGTCCACGAACTCGAGCGAGGTGGGGATGGTCTTCTGCGGCTTCACCAGCGCCGAGAGCTGGTCCAGCCGCTCGTCGGGGACGGGCACCACGCCGACGTTCGGCTCGATGGTGCAGAACGGATAGTTCGCCGCCTGCGCCCCCGCCGAGGACAGAGCGTTGAAGAGCGTGGACTTGCCCACGTTGGGCAGTCCGACGATGCCGATCCCGAGTGCCACGACTCCCTGGCTTCTCTCCCGGCCCTAGACCTTCGGCTCGGGGCGCTGCGGGCCGCCGACGGTGCGCGAGACCTCGCTGAGGTACTGGTTGGCGAGGTCCTTCTGCGTCTTGTCGTCGAGCTGCTTGTTGAGGAGACGCTCCGCGATCTGGATCGCCAGCTCGGCCGCGACGTTCTTCACGTCGTTGATCGCCTTTGTCTTCTCGTTCTGGATTTCCCGGAGGGCGTCGGTCTTCTGGGCCTCCGCCTCCGCCCGTGCCTTGGACACCAGATCGATGCGGAGCTTCTCCACGTCCTCGGCGTTTCGCCGCATCATCTCCGCCGCCTCGGCGCGAGCCTTCTGGATCGCATCCTTCTGCTCGGCGAGGAGTCGCTCGGCCTCGGCGCGCTCGCGCTTGGCCGACTCGATGGACGCGGCAATGGTCTTCTCCCGGTCGTCCACGACCTTCAGGATGGGACCCCAGGCCACCCGACGGAGCAGCACGGCCACCAGGAAGAAGGTGATCAGCGTCCAGAAGATGAGGCCGGGACGAACGTCGACGAGGCTGGAGGCGGCGAGGACGATGGGCATGTGCGTGTCTCTTGGCGAATCGTCCCCGCGACTAGGCCTTGGTGGCGAGGAGGATGCTGACCACCAGTCCGAAGAGGCCGACGCCTTCGATGAGCGCCGCGGCGATCAGCATCGTGGTCCGGATGTCGCCGGTGGCGGCCGGCTGACGGCCGGTGGCGTCGAGCGCGGAGGCAGCGAGACGGCCGATGCCGATCCCGACGCCCAGCACGCAGAGGCCCGCGCCGATGCCAGCGGAGAGGAAGGAGTAAGCGAGGTTGGTCATGACGGTTCTTTTGTAACTTTCGACGTCTGGACCCGCTTGTGGGGGGGTCGTGAAGCCCTTTTGGACGACCTCCCGCGAGCCGCATCCGGCCGCGGGGTTCTTGTGAGCTCGATTACCCCGGCGCGCTCGCCGGATTGGCCGCCAGCTGCGGCTTGGCGTGGGCCTCGTCGTGGGCTTCGTGCTCCTTGTGCCCGTGCTCGTCGTGGCCCATCGCCACCCCCATCCCGATGAAGAGCGCCGAGAGCATCGTGAAGATGTACGCCTGCAGGAAGGCCACGAAGAGCTCGAGCAGGTAGATGAAGACCGCGAACGGGACCGCGACCACCGATACCGCGACGTGCCCGATGATGAAGATCAGCCCCAGCAGGCTGAAGAGCACGATGTGCCCTGCCAGCATGTTGGCGAAGAGTCGAAGCATCAGAGCGAAGGGCTTGGTGAAGAGGCCGAGGATCTCCACCGGGATCATGATCGGCCAGATCCACCACGGCGCCCCGCCGGTCATGTGCTTCACGTAGCCGCCCGGGCCTGCGGCGCGGACGCTGGCGATCTGCGTGAGGACGAAGGTGATCAGCGCGAGGGCGAGCGTGACGCCCAGGTTTCCGGTCGCCGTCGAGGCCCAGGGCACGAGGCCGAGCAGGTTGAGCGTGAGGATGAAGAAGAAGACCGAGAGGAGGTACGACGTGTACCGCGGCCCCTCCTTCTTGCCGATGTTCGGGATGGCGATGTCGTTCCGGACGAAGAGCACCAGCATCTCGAGGATGTTCTGGCGAGCCCCGTGCGGGACCGGCTGGTTCGGATTCCGGTTCGCTCCGAAGGCGAACAGCAGCACGACGATCAGCGAGCCGACCATCATCCAGAAGGCGTGCTTGGTCAGCGAGATGTCCAGGCAGCCTTCCTTCAGGCTCGCCGGCTCGTGGGGGTTGGCCGGGCAGGCATCCGCCTTGAGCGGGATGCGCCACACCGGGAAGTGGATGATGAATTCCTTGTCCGAGAGCGGCACCTGGAACTCGACCTCGTCCGAGTCCGCCACGTGCTCGAGGATGTAGGTCGAGGGATCGACCTTCTCGTGCTCGCCGCCGTGGCCGGCTGCCGCGTGCTCGCCGGAGGCAGGCTCGGCATCGCGCGCCGGGGCGTGGGCCTCCTGCGCCCGCGCCGCCACCGACACCGCCAGCACTGCGCACCACAACCACCGCCACATCACGTCGCTCCTCGCCGCTGACCCCTCGCGGCGGCCAGCACGTACGTCATTTCCAGGCACAGGGCCACCACGAACAGGCCGAAGAACGCGAGGGTGTACGCTCCGACGTCCTCGTGCTGCGCCCTCACCCATCGGTAACCGCCGAACCACACCGCCAGCCGGAGCACCAGCCCGGCCACGCTCGCCCCCAGCGCCACCTGGATGCTCTTCCTGACGGCGATTGCCTTCCCCACCAGCACCACCGCGCTCGCCAGGACCGCGGCCAGCACGCCCACCCGGGTCGCCGGAGTTCCCGTCGCCCACCACCCCAGCGCGCCGACCACCGCCAGCGCGGCCATGAACCCCAGCAGCCTCATTTCTTGTTCATCGAGCTCAGAGCGTGGATGAGCCCGTAAAAGCCGCCACCCAGCCCGAGGAACAGCCCGACGACCAGCCCCCACGGAGAGCTGTGGAGCTTGCCGTCGAGAAACCAGCCGACCCCGCCACCCACCAGCACCCCACCCACGACCCGCCAGACCGCGCTGATGTACGGCGCCGCCGCGCGCTGCGCGCGGGCCTGGGGGCTCAGCTCGCTCCCGTTCTCGTCTTTCCGCCCGTCTTCCAAAGAACCGGCGCGCGTGTAGCACCGGGGGGCGGGGGGCGCAACAGCGCTGAAAGACTGGGCTCCAGGCCAACTTCTGGGCCCACGAGCCGTATCGAGGTGTCCGTATCGAGGTGTCTGGCACCGCGCGGGCGCTTCAGAGGGCCCGGAAGGCGTGGCGGGCGGCGGCCAGCGTGTGCTCGATCTCGCGCTCGCCCATGGCCAGGGAGGCGAAGGCGGCCTCGAACTGGCTCGGGGGCAGGTAGACGCCGCGGTCCAGGAGGGCGTGGAAGAAGGTCCCGAACTTCTTGGTGTCGGCGCGCTTTGCGGTCGGGTGGTCGAACACCGGCCCCTCGGTGAAGAAGAGGGTCCACATGCTGCCCACCCGGTTCAGCGTCACCGGAACGCCCGCGGCCCGGGCCTCGGCGAGGAGCCCGTCGGTCAGGGTTCGCGAGATGCGCTCCAGCTTCTCGTACGTGCCCGGCTCGTCCAGCGCCCGGAGGCAGGCGAGGCCCGCGGCCACCGCCAGCGGATTCCCGGAGAGCGTCCCCGCCTGGTAGACGGGCCCGGCCGGGGCGACGGTCTCCATGATCGCCCGGCGCCCGCCGTAGGCGCCCACGGGAAGCCCCCCGCCGATGACCTTGCCCATCGTGGTGAGGTCCGGGCTCAGGCCGAAGAGCTCCTGCGCGCCGCCCTTCGACAGCCGGAAACCGGTCATCACCTCGTCGAAGATGAGGAGCGCGCCGTTCGCGCGGCACAGCTCGCCGAGGCCCTCGAGGAACCCGGCACGGGGGATGAGCACTCCCATGTTCCCAACCACCGGCTCGACGATGACGGTCGCGATGTCCGTCCCGCGCTGACCGAAGAGCGTCCTCGCGGCGGCGAGGTCGTTGAACGGCAAGGTGAGGGTCAGCGCCGCGAGCGACTTCGGGACGCCGGGCGAGTCGGGCAGGCCGAGCGTCTCCACGCCGCTCCCGGCCTTGACCAGGAACGGATCGCCGGCGCCGTGGTAGCAGCCCTCGAACTTCA
This sequence comes from Myxococcaceae bacterium, assembly GCA_036489275.1. Lineage (GTDB taxonomy): Bacteria > Myxococcota > Myxococcia > Myxococcales > Myxococcaceae > RPRB01. The sequence goes on from DASXGF010000739.1 coordinate 6,712, forward strand.
CCAGCACCTCGCGACCGGTGTACGCGCGCGCCACCCGCAGAGCCGCGAGCGTCGACTCGGTCCCGGACGAGGTGAGGCGAACCTCCTCCACCGCGGGCATGCGCTGGCAGATCAGCTCGGCCAGCTCGACCTCTCCCGCGTGCGGCGCGCCGAAGCTCGTGCCGGACTGGGTGGCAGCGCCGACCGCCTCGACGATCGGCGGGTAGGCGTGCCCGAGGATCAGCGGGCCCCAGCTGCCGACGTGGTCCACGTACCGGTGCCCGTCGACGTCCGTGAGCCAGGCGCCGCGGCCCTCCTTGAAGAAGACCGGCGTGCCTCCGACGCCGCGGAAGGCGCGCACCGGCGAGTTCACGCCCCCGGGGATGACCTTCCGCGCGCGATCGAAGAGGCGCTGGCTGCCGGTTCTCTCGACGCTCATCAGAGCTCCAGGGTCTCCCGGAGCTGCAGCGGCTGGTACCGACCCAGCAGCCCTTTGGACTTCAGCGCCGCGGCGAACTGCGCCGGGGTTCCGGTCAGCACCGGGAAGGTGGCGTAGTGCATCGGCGCAACCTTCTCCGGCTGCACCATCGCCGTCGCCTCTGCCGCGCGATCCGGGCCCATCGTGAAGTGATCTCCGATGCAGGCGAGCATGAGGTTGATCTTGAACGACTTCAGGAGCTGCATGTCGGTGAACACGTCGGTGTCACCGGTGTGATACACGGTCGGCCCGTTCCGGACGGCGATCACGAAGCCCACCGGGTTGCCGGCCGGATAGGGAACGTCCCCGCCCTTCTCCTTCGCAGTGAGCGTCGACGCGTGAATGGCGTTGACGATCGTCACCTTCACCTCGCCGTCGAAGAAGCTCAGCGTCCCTCCGACGTTGCCGACCGAGTCCAGGCCGAACTGGTCGGCGGGGAAGCCCAGGTGCTGGGCGTAGGCCTGCGCCTGGTCGACGGTGGTCACCAGTCGCGCCTTGGTGCGCTTGGCGATCTCCACCGCGTCGCCGACATGGTCGGAATGACCGTGGGAGATGAGGATCAGGTCCACCTTCTTGAGGTCGGCGAGGTCCTGCTTCCCGGAAGGGTTCAAGGGATTCGTGATCCACGGGTCGATGAGGATCACCTTCCCCGACGGGGTGACCAGCTTGAACGCGGCCTGGCCGTACCAGGTGAGCTGCGTCTTGCTGGCGGCGGTGGGACCACCGACCTGAGGCGGAACGGACGACGAGGCGTTCTGCGCGGCGGCGACCACTGACACACAGAAGACCAGGACGGCGAGGACGCGGGCGAGGTGTCGCTTCATATGGCCCGCATACCAAAGCCGCCGACCGCGTGCCGGAGAGTCGCTCAGCGCACCGACGGCGAACGTCGGGACAGCGCCCAGCCGAGCAGCAGCGCGGCCAGCTGCAGGGGCGGCATGACCCCTCCGGAGCTCGAGCATCCGCTGGACGAGGAACCACCCACGTACGGGCCCCCCGCTCCGACGGGACCGCCCGGGCCACCTCCACCGCCGCCGCCGCCTCCTCCGCCGGCCGCAGGATCGAGGAGCGCCGCGCTCGCGGTCGACGCCCGGGTACCGAGGTTCAACAGCGTCGCGACATCCGCCCAGTCGACCAGCGCGAGGAGCGCTGCGGAGCTCTTGTTGGCGATCACGGCGATGATCGCGCCGTCGGGGTAGCCGGGAAACCCCTCCTGGGCGATCTCGAGGTCGGTGAGGATGCACCCGGGACAGCTCGGGGCGCCGCCGGGCAGCTGGACCTCGAAGTTTCCCATCGGGATCACGGACGAGGAACCCAGCTGGACGATCGAGATCGTGGTCCCCTCGGTGAACACGACGTACGTCGTGGTGCCCCCCGCCCAGTAGAGCCTCGCCCGCTGCACCCCCGAGACGGGATACGGGTTACCGAAGACAGGGTTGACCGCCGAGTAGTCCGCGATGCGGACCTGGCTCCATCCGTCCGTCCACTCGTAGATCAGGTCGGACCCAGGCGGGGACAGGAGCCACTTGCCGAGGAACCCCGCCACCGCCGGAGCGGCCACCGTGATGGCGCCGGTGGACGAGAGCGTCGCCGCGGACGTCACTCTCGAGAGCTTCACGCCCGCGCTGTAGCTCATCAACCGCAGGCGGCCCCCGGAGTCGCGCGTGACGTGGGCCGCCTGCCCGAAGTTGTCCGGGCCGAGGGCGTACGTCGAGGGCTGGACCTGGAGCAGCTGGTAGAACGCGCCCCAGTACGCCGAGTCCGTCGCGAGGATGAGGAGGTCCGGCGTACCGCCGAGAGCGTTCGATCCTGCGTCGGGCATCAGCGGCGTGACCGCTCCCGCGCTGGAGCCCCCCAGCACGACCGCATACGCCGGCCCTCCGGCCTTGAAGGTCAGTGCCTTCGGCTGGCCCGGGTACGCCACGAACCCGTACCCACCCACGACTCCGGCGTCTGCCTGGACGAGGAACGCCTCCTTCGCCGTGACGGTGCTCTGCGCCCGCACGCCCGCGGCGAGGGTCAACAGGATCGCGACCGAAGCTCTGAACATGCCCATCCCCCCGTGCCTCGAGGCATCGGCTGAATGAGCCTAGCACACGCTTGCTCGCCTGCTTAGCCGCCGTCCTTCAGCCGGGGGGAGGTCTGGCGCACCGACGGAGTCAGTCGCCGTGCTCGCGTGCTGCCTGCTCCGCCGTTCCTCCGGCCGCTTCCAGTGACGTGCGTGCCTGGACCACGCGGCGCGGCTCGGGGCGCTGGAACGCCTCCCGGGCGCCGACGCCCCTCGGGGTGGTCTCCGCGATGCGCTTGCGAGTGCGGGCGATCGCGCTCTGAACCACCTGCGGATCGGGATGGCGCTCCAGCGACTGGACCCAGGCCTGGATGGCACCTGCGTCGTCGCCGGACTCGCCCCGCAGCTTTCCCAGCTCGAAGAGCGCATGGGGAACGAGCTCCGAGGCGGGGAACTTCTCGATCAGCGTGCTGAAGGCCGTCATCGCCTCGGGCCGCATCCCCTCGCGCATCGAGAGCGACTGGCCGACCAGCATCCACGCGTCGTCGACGAGTGGGCTGGAGGGGAACTTCTCGATCAGAGTGCGAGCCTCGAGCTCCGACTGCTGGTAGTCGCCGAGCTCGAAGTACAGCTTTGCCACGTGGTAGCGCAGATCCGACGCGGCCGGCGGATCGCGCGCCAGTGCCGCAGTGAGCTCGCCGACCGCGCCCCGGAGATCGCGGTAGTGAGACTCGAGGATGCCGGCGAGAACCACGTGGCCCTCGGCCGTCTCGGGAGCATCCGGGACCTGGGCCACGAGCTCCCGGTACACGCTGACCGCCTTCGGGACGTCGTGGAGCTCGAGCCAGTAGACGTCCGCGGCGCCGCGGAGAGCCTGGGCGCGGACGTGCGCCGCCTCCGGGCCGTCGGACTTCTCGACGGCGTCCAGCGCTGCGCGGTACTCGCGAAGCGCGGCCTGCGGCTTCCTGGCGTAGACCGACTCGCGAGCTCGGGCGAGGTGCTCCGGGCCCGAGCGCGAGCAACCAGGAGCAAGCGCTAGCAGCGCCGTCACTGCGAGCAGGCGTACTTCACGCACAGCGTCTCGTCGCAGCGAACGCACGACTGCGTGGGCAGGTTCGGCTCGCCCGTGTCCGCGCAGATCGCCAGGTTCGAGGTCAGGGGACAGTCCTCGGGCCGCACGCAGCGGACCTGTCCTCCATCGAGACCGGTGATTGCCGACCGGGTCGCCGTGCACGGGCCGCCATCACAGCCCAGGAGGAGGACAGCGGCAAGGATTGCAACCTGGACGACGCGCGGGGGTCGCACCGTGCGGCACTTGAGCACGAAGCGTGCGCCCTCCACCACCGTGCTGCGTCTCAGCGCGGGTCGACGAGCGGGACGCGCGGGCCGCCGACGCCCGCCGGTGGCTCGCGGGCGGTGGCCCATCCACGCCGCTTGCCGCGGCCCTTCTCCGCCTGCTCCTCGAAGAGACGCGCCATGTCCTGGAAGTGCGAGTCGCCCACGCGACACGCGACCTCGGAGATCTGCTGGTGCCGGTCCGCGAGCTCGTGCCACACGGCGAGGCGAGCTTCACCGGCGAGCAACCGCGCCTCGACCGCGTCCGCGGCCAGCTCGAGCGCACGTCCTTCCGCTGCGAGGGCCTCGCGGCGCGCGCGCTCCTCCGCGGGGGACACCGCGCAGGCGAGACAGCCCGAGAGAGCGAACAGCAGGACGGTTCGAATCACTTGCCAGTAAACCTAGAGGCCACACTGGCCCTTTGCACCACACACTGTCTCCGAGCTGGCAGGCACGGAATGGCGTCGCCGCCAACGTCGAGCAGTCGACGCCGCGCGTGTTCGGATTTTGGGGTGCATTCCACCCCACCTGCGGTGTCAGCAATCACCGCACCAAGGACGCGGGGCCACCACGTCGCGGACGAACGTGGTGTCAGGAACGCGGTGTCAGACACCTCGCAATGCGCGGAGAGAGTGAGAGCGATCCTAGTCGGCCTTGGGCGGGGGACGGCCGTCCACCTCGTCGGCAATCTCGAGGAGCCGGAGCACGAAAGCGTGCAGGCTGTCCGACTGCTGATCGACACCCACCCATGTTCAGCAGAGCCTTCCGCAGCTTCTCGACGAGAACGTCGACAGGGTCGCGAACGAGCAGCGAGGCAACCAACGTCGGAGCGTACAAGTCGTATTCGGCCGACGCTTTCGGCTCATCGTTCACGCCGATGGGGTCCCACTCCTCCCGGAGCGCTCGCTTCACCGCGGTCATCATCCTGTCGAGGCGCTCCGTCGCTGCGGACACGGCGCGACGGTAGGACGTCGCCCGGCTCCTGGGCCACCCTCCTCCCGCGCCCAGGCGCCTCGTGAGCCCGGGGTCGACAGGCGGTGCCCCCAGTCGAGGTGCCAGACGCCTCGTTACCGACGCCTCGTTACCGCGCGTGAGCCCGAGACGCGGGTGTCAGACACCTCGCGGGCCGACACCTCGGGGCCTCTCACCCAGCAAGCGACTCCGCGGGGCCAGCCGGCGAACCGTTCCTTCGGGGAATCCGGGCAGCACCGGAGTTCGAACGACCGGTCGGCCGGGTGCGGGGAAATTTCCCGCCTTGGCACCGGCCAAGCGCCGGGGGAGACGATCGAACCCTTTCCCCATGGCCCCGAGGTGCTAAGCCTCGCCGCGCGCTGGTGGTCGGTCCCCCAAACCAAGCCGCTGGGCCGGCATCGGGAAAGCGCGGCGTGAACGGGGGACCGACCCCACGCGAGTTTTCGCGTG
>DASXGF010000035.1:0-3079 GCA_036489275.1 Myxococcaceae bacterium
CCGGACCTGCGTGGGGCTGGCGACCACGCTGCTCGAGGGAGCCCCGCGTGGGGTCGACCTGGGCGCGGGCGCGCCGAGCCGGGAGGAGGTCGACATCGCCCTCCCGACGACGCGTCGCCTGCGGGCGTCCGATTCGGAACATGGAGCGTGGCACCAGATTCCGAACCGGACGGCGAGCCCGGGCGCTCTACCGCAACGGGATGCGCCCGGCGCGGGCGCGGTCCAGGCCGAGCCGCTCCCCACGCAGGTCGAGGCGGTCGCCCGCATCGAGGCGGCGCTGGCGGCGGGCCACGCCCGGGTGCTGCTGGTGGGGGCGGCAGGGAGCGGGAAGAGCACCTGGCTGCGCACCTGGGCCGGGCGGGGGCTCGGGACGGCGTGGGACGGCATCCTGCCGATCCCCGAGCACGGGCCGCTGCTGGTGGACGACGTGGACCGGCTCGAGCCGGCGGCGCGGCGGCAGCTGGCGCGAGTGCTTCCGACGCGGCCGGTGGTGCTGGCGCTGGATGCGACGTTGCCCGAGCCCGAGCAGCAGGTGGCTGGACGGCGGGTGCATGCGCCGGAGCAGGTGGAGTCGCTTGCCGGCAGCTGGCTCCCCGGCCCGGTGCTCGACGGGCTCACGCTGGAGTGTTTCCGCGCGCCGGGCGACGACGAGCTGCGCCTCCTGGCCGAGCGGTGGCGCGCCCCGGACGGCTCGACGGCCCAGCCCGATGCGCTGGAGGAGGCGCTCCGTCTGGCGGTGCGGTCCGGCAGGGCGGCGCACGCGCTGCACGCGCTCCTCCTTCGCTGGTGGGCCTCGCGATGACCGGGCGGACGCTCACCGTCCACCGGCTGGGGCGCGTGGAGTACGAGGACGGCCTGAAGCTCCAGACGCTGTTCGCCCGCGGGCGGAAGGAGAATCGGGTCGGCGACGTGCTGCTCCTGCTGGAGCACCCACCCGTCTTGACGCTCGGCCGAGGGGCCAGCCGGACCGACGTGCTCGCCAGCCCCGAGGTGCTCGATGCACGCGGGGTCGAGGTCCACGAGACCGACCGCGGCGGCGAGGTGACGTACCACGGCCCGGGGCAGATCGTCGGCTACCCCATCCTTGACCTGGCGCCGGACCGGAAGGACGTCCGCCGGCACGTGCGGAGCGTGGAGGAGGGGATGATCCGCGCGCTGGCCGAGCACGGCATCGAGGCTGGCCGGATCGCGAAGTGGCCGGGAGTGTGGGTCGGCTCGGAGGCGGCCGGGGACGCGCGGAAGATCGGCGCGGTGGGTGTGCACATCGCACGGTGGGTCACCACCCACGGGTTCGCGCTGAACGTGAACACCGCGCTGGAGGATTTCGACCTCATCGTGCCGTGCGGGATCCGCGAGGCGGGAGTGACCTCGATGGACCGCGAGCTGGGGCATCCGGTGGACGTCGCCGCCGTGGAGGACGCGCTCGCCCGGGCGTTCGGGGCGGTGCTCGAGGCAGAGGTCCAGGTGGAGGACGCGCGGACGCACACGGTCTCGGTCACGGCAGTCCGGCGAGGCGCATCGGGCCCGGAGGTGCTGCTTCTCCGGCGTACCCCGGCGCGTGGAGGATTCTGGCAACCGATCACCGGCCGTCGGCACCCGGGCGAGTCCGCCGAGGCGGCGGCGGGGCGCGAGCTGGAGGAGGAGACCGGGGCGCGCCTCCCGGTGCGCTCGCTCTCGTACCGACACGGCTTCGCCTTCGGGGAGGAAGTACCTCCGGTGCTCTTCGAGGAGGAGGCGTTCGCCGCCGACTGGCCGGAGGGGCTCGAGGTCCGCCCGGGGCCGGAGCACGAGGCGGCGGAATGGGTGAGCGTCGACGAGGCGCTACGCCGGCTTCCGTTCGCTGGGCTGAAGCGCGCGGTGAGACGCGCAGTCAGTACCGCAGCATCGAATCACTGGCGCTGACAACGCGGGGGTCGCGCTCCAGCTCAGGCCGCCGTTCGCTCCAGCCAGCCCGCCTCCCGGGCCAGGCGCGCCATGCACTTCCAGACCTCGGCGGCGATGTCCTCCGTCTCGACGGCGTCGAGGAGAATCCAGTCCGAGGCGGCAGAGTCCCATCCAAGCGGGAGGGTGACGACGCCGATCTCCTTGCGCCCGTCGTCGCCCAGGGCGATCACCCGGACCGCCGTGGCGTCACCGACTCCCGGTGGCTGGATGCGCCAGTGACCGCGGTGCCGGGGGACGTAGACCAGGAGGCTCCCGTCCTTTGCCGGCTCGTAGGAGAGCCGGAGCGCGTCGAGCAGTCCGCTGCGGAGGCCGTACTCGATGACCCGCTCGTTGATGGCTCGCGCCTGGAGGTCCTGGATCCGCTTCTCGGGTGTCGTCATGAAGGGATCGACTCTACGGGGCGTGGGTGACGGACCTCCGTGGTGTGCCGCGGGCTCCCACCTGCCGTCGCGCGCCTAGAGCAGCCGGAGCGTCTGTCCCTCGCGCGCCGCGAGGGTCCGCGAAAATTGCTTCTGCACCTTCTTGAGGACGGCCTCGAGGGCTCGGTCGTCACGGTCCGGGTCGTGGTGGAAGAGGACCAGCTTCTTCACCCGGGCGGCTTCCGCGGTCGCGAGCGCGCCGGACCAGGTGCTGTGGCCCCAGCCCTTCCGCTGCGCGTACTCGGGATCGGTGTACATCGCGTCGTGAAGCAGCACATCCGCGCCGCGCGCCAGCTCCACCAGCGCCTCCGTCGGACGATCGGTGTGCTCCACGTCCGTCGCGTACACCAGCGAGCGGCCGCCGTACTCCAGCCGGTATCCGAGGTTCCCGCCCGGGTGATCCAGCTCGGCCGAGCTGATCCGCACCGGTCCGATGCCGAACGTCTCTCCGGGCTCGATGCTCCGGAACTCGATGCTCGCCCGCACCAGCTCGTCCAGCGTCACCGGGAAGTACGGGGGCGCCATCTGACCTTCGAGGACGTCCTGGACGCTGCGTCCTTCCCGCCGGGGGCCGTGGAAGGCGAAGCGGTTCTGCGGCTCGGTCAGCGGAGCGAAGAAGGGCAATCCCTGGAGGTGGTCGTAGTGGTAGTGCGAGAAGAGGATGTCGGCCGCGACGGGCCGGTCGGTGTCTCTCAGCTGCTCGCCGAGCCCGCGGA
>DASXGF010000051.1:0-1600 GCA_036489275.1 Myxococcaceae bacterium
CGATCGCGAGGGCCGGCTCTCGTCCTGGTGCGGGCCGCTGAGGGCGAGCTGGACCGCGGGCTTCACGTTGCTCAGCAGGTCGAGCGAGGCCCGGTAGAAGGCGTAGCTCGTGAGGCGGGGTGTGACGTCCCACTCAAGGCGCGGCAGGAGCTTGGTCTCCAGCAGGTTGTAGGTCGTCTCGACCTGCTGCTCCTGGAGGAAGATGAGGCGAACGCGGCTGGTCTGGCTCGGGAAGTGCGGCTGGAGGAAGTCCCCCGCGATGGTGCGATAGAGCTGGGAGACGCGCGCCGAGACGCCGAGCTGGCGACCGCCTCCGAGGAAGTCGTAGTCCCGCCACCCCGCGATGCCCCGGATGCCCTCCTCGGTGTCGTAGCCGATGCCGAGCTTCACCTCGTGGCGCTCCGCTTCCGCGAGCTTGATGTCCACGGCGACGGCATCGTTGCGGGTGTCGTCCTCGACCAGGCGGACGCTGCGGAAGAGGTGGAGGGCGTCGATATTCTTGCGCGTCTTCTCGAGCAGGCTCTGCTGAAACGGAGCGCCCTCCTTGAAGGCGATCTCGCGTTGCACGACCTCCCGGTCCGACTGCTCGACGCCGCTGATGGTCACGGGACCGAAGACGCACGGAGGTCCGGTGTCGACCGCGTAGCGCACGGTGGCGCTGTCGTCGCGCACGTCGACCCGGGCGGACTTCTCGATGGTCACGCGCGCGTAGCCCCGCTGGCGGAAGTAGTCGCGCAGAGCCGATCGCCCGCGCTCGTAGCGGTCCTCCTCGAAGACGTTGCCCGGCTCGAGGGGCAGGGCCTTCCGCAGCTGCTTCTCCCCCTCGGGGGTCATAGTGACGCCCTCGATCGCCAGGTCGACGTCGGTCACGTGGACCGGTGGACCCTCGTCGATCGAGACCGTGACCTTCACGACGTCGCCCTTCGCCGGCAGCGTGACGTCGTCCGTGATGACGGCGTGGTAGAACCCCCGGCTCCGGTAGAGCGCGCGCAGGCGCGCCAGATCCGTGCGGAAGGTGTAGGGGTCGAACGGGGGCCGCTCCTGCCAGAGCGCGAACCACCGCCGGGGGCGGGTGAGGAGGGCGTCCCGCAGGGCGCTCGTCCCGACCTGGCGGTTGCCTTCGAAGCGGAGCTCTCCCAGGCGCCACGAGGTGCGGGTGTCGAGGGCGTCGCTGGGGACTGCCTGGGCGAGCGAGCGACCGATCAGAAGCGCCGCCAGCGCCAGGCCCAGCACCCCGAACCGCACCGGGTCACTGCTAACAGCCCGGGCGGGGGGCGCAAGATTGGGGTCGCGTGCGGCGGAACGGAGCCCCGGCCGCTACATGCAGGCGTAGGTGCCGCGGTCAGGGCCGGGCTGCGTCACGAGCGTGCACGCGAGGCGCTGCCCCTCGGAGACGAGCACCAGGAAGACGCTGCCGTCGGCATCGACGATCAGCTCGGCCTGACCCTTCGAGGCTGGACAGGGGTCGGTGCGACAGCGGGAGAACCGTCCCTGGCAGACGTCGTTCTTGTGGGAGTCGGTCGCGCAGCTCGTGACGGTGAAGCGGAACCTGCTCTGCGCTCCGGAGCCGTCGGTGAGCAGGCCCCGGTACACCTGGTCC
>DASXGF010000063.1:0-22821 GCA_036489275.1 Myxococcaceae bacterium
GGCACCGCGTCATTCCCTTCCAGCCGTTCTTCCTGGAAAACCGCGTGGACAGTGGAGGAAGAAGCTCTTATGTTGCGCGCCGACGCTCGAGCCATGACGGCCGGGGTCGCTGGCTCGGGACGAAGTCCCGGCCGTTCATGAAGGAAGCAACGAAATGGCAACTGGTACCGTGAAGTGGTTCAATGATGCGAAGGGCTTTGGGTTCATCACGCAGGATGGAGGTGGCGAGGACGTGTTCTGCCACCACACCGCCATCCAGGCAGATGGCTTCCGCACCCTCGCAGAGGGGCAGAAGGTGAGTTTCGACATCACCCGCGGCCCGAAGGGTCTGCAGGCGCAGAACGTTCGCGCCGTCTGATCTGACGCTGCACTGAACGCACCTTCACGATAGGCCCGGGCACTCCGTCGTAGGGGTCCCGGGCCTTCGCACGTCCGGGGTCCTGGACTCAGGCCAGTCGGTCGAGCATCCAGGGCCCGAGGACGTTCCAGGAGGCGAAGGTGCCGCGCCGGGGCCAGAGGCCCACGCCGGCGTCGTCCCAGCACTCGTGGAGCACCCCGGTCCGAGCGAGGTCGTCCGCCATCAGGCGGGCGGTCTTCACCGCGAGCTCGCGGGCGGGCCGCGCGAAGCCGTACCGGGCCAGGCCCTCGGCCAGGTAGTAGCTGGAGAGCACCCAGACCGGGCCGCTCCAGTTGGACACCGGGCCGCGGCGCTCCTTCTTGAAGTCGTAGAGGAGCACCCGGGGCGACTGCTGGAAGTAGATGTCGTCGGCGGGGCAGGTGCGGATGCCCACCGGTCCCCAGAAGCCCTCCGGGCGAAGCAGCACTTCGGCCATCCGGCGTGCCCGCGCCTTCGAGGGGACGCCCGCGTAAAGGGGGAGGAGCCCGGTCCAGCTGACGAAGGGAGTCACCACCCCGTCGAGGTCGCGGGTGCCGACGATCTCCGCGTCCGGCGCGCCGACGCCGTGCGACCAGCGGAGCGCGACGTAGTGGCCGAGGGCCTCGTTCCACAGGAGCTCCTCGATGCGGACGCGGAGCCTCGCGGCGGACTCGAGCCACTCGTCGGACTCGCCCTCGCGGCCCACCAGCCGGGCCAGGTCGGCCAGGGCCTCGTACTCGAGGACCATGAAGGCGCTCGTGTCGGGGCCCTCGACGCTGCGGTCGGGGAAGCCGGCGGAGAGCACGTCGGTGTCGAAGCCGCTCTGCAGCGAGCTCCAGGTCAGGAACAGCCCGTGGAGACCGGCGAGGTGGCGCTCCTGCCAGCGCTGGAAGGCGACAACGCGGGGATAGACGCGGTGGCGGTCCGCCCACTCCGGGCCCAGGGCCCGGGCGCAGCGCAGCGCGTACTGGGCGATGACCGGCTTGGCGGGCTCGGCCTCCCGCGCCTTGTGGGGCAGCTCGGCGCGGTGGACGCGGCCGTCCGGGTCGGCGCAGTCGAGCAGGCAGAGGAGGCTCCCCGCAGCGGCGGCCTGGAACTCCTCTTCCTCGAGCAGGGCGATGGAGGCCTCGCTCGCGTCGTGGTGGAAGAGGCCGAGCGAGTAATCCCCCGAGCTGAAGCCGTCTCCCGATGCCGAGGCGCGCTGTCCGGCCGAGGCCTTGCCGGCGAGAACCCGCGCCGCCGCCGGGCTGAGCGGCATCGGTGCGAGCCAGGGATGACGGAACCTCAGATGCGGACGCCGGATGCAGTCCCGCGTCCAGCCGCGGAGCGCCTCCCGGAGGGCCGAGACGTCGGGAACCCCCCGGCTGCTCTTGCCGGCGCGAGAGGCGCGGAGCCCCGCGGCGGGCGGTCGCCGGCTGGACGCGCCGCGCCCCCGCGCGGCTCGGCGGGCGTCCCCCTGGTGCGGGGGGCTGAGCATGGACGCGCCGCGCCCCCGCGCGGCTCCGCGGGCGTCCCCCTGGTGCGGGGGGCGCGCCCTGGTCACTTGCCGGCGGGCGGCGGCGTGAAGCCCGGCGAGGCGCCGGGGGTCGGAACCGGAGGCGGTGGCGGGGCCTTGGCGTCGAGCAGCTCGACGGAGAAGTCGAGCACCGAGCCGCCGGGGATGCCCGCCCGCGGCTGGCCGCTCTCGCCGTAGCCGGCCTTCGCCGGGCAGACGAGCCGGGCCTTGCCGCCGACCTTCATCTTCTGCACGCCCTCGGTCCAGCAGGGGATGACCTTGTCCAGCTGGAACTTCAGCGGCTCCTTGCGCTTGTAGCTGGAGTCGAACTCGGTGCCGTTGCTGAGCTTGCCGACGTAGTTGACGGTGACCTCGTCCGAGGCCTTGGGGTTGGGGCCGGTCCCTTCCTTCTCCGGGATGTAGACCACGCCCGAGGAGAGGACCTGCGCGCCCTTCTGCTTGGCCGCGGCGTCGAGATACGGCTTGTCACGCGCCTCCTTCTTCTGGGCGGCGCGGGTGTGACGGGCGGCCGCGAGCTCCTGGATCTTCGGCCCGTAGGTCTCGAGCGGGATGAGCGGCTTCTTGTCCGTCGCACCCTCGGTGAGCGCCTTGCGGATGACATCCAGCTCGGACGGGCTGAGGTCGAACACCTGGAGGTTCCGGCCGAAGCTGTAGCCCAGCGCGTAGAGCTCCTTGTCGTCGGCGGTCTTGAGGTAGCCGACGGGCTTCTCGGGAGCGGCTGCCACGCCGCCATCGGGCTTGTTCTTGGAAGCGCCGCTCACGCCTCCATCGGGCGCAGCGGCCAGGGCCGGCGCGGCGATCGCGAGGAGGAGCCAGGACAGTCGTTGCATGTCTGATGCTTTCCCTTCAGTCGGAGATGTGGCGGCGTCGCTTACCAGGAAGTCCGGGCGTTTTCTTGACCGATCGACACCCTGTCCTACCGTTCGGGCCGAGTGAACAGGTCTGCAGCGGCCTGTCATTCCCGGGAGGCATGCTTCCCCCGGAGCCCGAGGGAGGTCACCTCACCGATGGCCGAGCAACGCAGGACGGGGCGGGCGCAGATCGACATCCTGCTCAACAAGTACGTCGGCGGCGTTCCCTACACCGCGCGTGCGCGTGACATCAGCCCGGGTGGAGTCCGCCTGGCTCGGCTCCTCGAGCCCGAGCATGCCGGACGGAGGGTGGGGCTGCAGTTCCAGCTCCCCGGATCGAGCGAGGTCATCTACGCCGAGGGCGAGGTGGTGCGGGAGTGGGTGGAGGCGGAGAACGCGCAGGCCGACGGCGTCCGCTTCACGTTGCTCACCGAGCGTCACCGGCAGCTCATCCGTCGCTTCGTGGAGGACGCGGCCGACGCCGCGGAGGCCGAGCAGTAGGTCGTGGTCGTTGTGCCCCGGCGTGCACACGTCCGGGGTGCCTTTGCCCCAGCCGGCTGGGCGGGTCCCGGGAGCCATCCTTGACAGGCTCCGGACCGGTCACATCTGATTTCCGAACCTTCCCGCGACTGGTGGCGCCGTCGGATTGCCCGGCGCCTCAGGGGGCAGGTGGAGGTGCTCCGCCACGATGCCGTTGCATCCCTTCGTCCTGATGCTGTCGCTGCTGGCGGCGGAACCCGCCAAGAGCGATCCCCCGAAGAGCGATCCGGCCAAGCGCGAGGGCACGATCGACTGGCAGGGCCAGGTGATCAAGGCCACCGGCTCCGGTGCCCCGGACATGCGCTCGCTGAGCCCGGCCCAGGCGCGCCTCGGGGCGGAGAAGGCGGCCCAGCTCGACGCCTTCCGGAACCTCATCGCCCAGGCCAAGGGCATCCACATCTCCTCCGACAAGACGGTGGGCGAGGCGATGGCGAAGGATGAGGTGAAGGGCCGCGTCGAGGGCGTGGTGAAGGGCTTCAAGGTGGTGAAGAAGCGGTACTACAGCGACCAGGGCGTGGAGATGGACGTCGAGGTGCCGCTCTCGGGCATCGCCCAGGCGGTGCTCGATGCCAGCGGGACGCCGGTCGAGGCAGTGGCGGTGAAGGCCACCGAGGGCCGGTACTCGGGGCTCCTGGTCGACGCGCGCGGGCTGGGGGTGCAGCCGGTGCTGGCGCCGCGGATCCTCGACGCCTCGGGCAAGGTCCTCTACTCCGCCGAGATGATGGGCACCGACGCGCGGAAGGACGCCGTCCCCGCCCGGTACTTCAAGAGCCTGGACCAGGCAACGCACGCCCCGACGCTCGGCGGCACGCCGTTGCTGGTCAAGGCCCAGAAGGCGCAGGGCTCGGATCTGGTCCTCGCGGACGCCGAGGCCCGCGCGCTCGAGCAGCTCTCCTCGAAGGCCCTGACCGAGGGCCGGGTGGCCATCGTCCCATGAGGAACGCACGTCGAGGCGCCGTGCTCTTGCTGCTGGCCGTGACCCTGGCGCAGGTCCAGGCGGCGGAGAAGATCCCCCCGGTGGTGACGAAGGAGGCCGAGGGCGAGGCGGCCATCGTCGGCGGCAACGTCGACCGGGCAACGCGCGAGGCGAAGGAGGCCGCGCTCCGGAGCGCGGTGGAGCAGGTGGCCGGCGTGCTGGTGAGCTCGCAGTCGCTGGCGGTCAACAGCCAGCTGGTCTCCGACCAGGTCTACTCGCACAGCGCGGGCTACGTCCGCAGCTACGACGTCCTCTCTCAGACCACCGAGAAGGGCGTGGTGAAGGTGAAGGTCCGGGCCCAGGTCGGAACGGCCGAGCTGGACCGCGACCTCCAGGCGGTCCAGGCGCTGGTGAAGCGGCTCCAGGGCCGGAGGCTGGTGGTGCTCCTTCAGGAGCAGACCATTGACGAGAAGGGCGTGACCACGACCTCGGGCGTCACCTCCACCGTGCTGACCGACGCCTTCAAGCGCGACGGGTGGACGATGATCGACCCGTCCTTCGCCGCGGGGAAGGTGCGCGTCTCTTCGGCGGTGGCCCTCGGCGCGACCGAGGCCAAGGAGATCGGCACGCTGAGCAAGGCCGACTACATCCTCTACGGGACGGTGGCGTTCCGCGACGTGCCGGCGGACGGGGTGCTGGTGCAGCAGGGGCAGCCCCGCTCGGCCTTCCCGCTGACCGGCGACTACGACCTGGGCGTCTTCGAGACCTCGGCCGGCGCGCAGCTGGCGAAGGTCTCGGGGAAGCTCCGGAGCGAGATGAAGGACGTGAGCGTCAACTCCCGCGAGGAGAGCGCCTACAACCTGGTGAAGGGGCACGAGGGGGAGATCACCGGCCAGGTGCGCAAGGCGGTCATCGAGTCGCTGCGTGCCTCGGAGCAGAACGGCGCTCGCATCGTGGTGCAGGTGCAGAACGCGGGTGATTTCTCGACCCTGCAGTCCTTCCGCCAGCAGCTGGTGGTGTGGAGCGCGGGAGTGCGCGACGTGGGCTCGCCCTCGCTGACCGGCGGAACCGGGAAGCTCGAGGTGACCTACCTCGGCACGGCGGAGCGCCTGGCGGAGCAGATCGACGGCAAGACGCTGGGGAAAAAGAAGGTCTCGGTGACCGGCGTCTCGAGCAACGCGCTCGAGGTCAAGCTCGGCAAGTGATGCGCACCGCGCTCCTCCTGGCCCTTCTATCCGCGTCCTCGGCGCTGGCCGCCGTGGGAAGCGTGACCGTCGTCGAGGGACCCGCCTTCCGGACGCCGAAGGGCGGGACCGAGCAGCCGCTGCAGCAAGGCGCGGAGATCGACCTCGACGACACGCTGCGAACGGGCGCGGCCGGAAACGTGAAGCTCACGCTCACCGACCAGAGCGTGGTGGTGCTCGGCCCGGACAGCGAGATGCTCGTCGAGCGCGCGGAGTTCGAGGGGCAGGAGCGGAGCAAGGTGTCTCTGAAGCTCCTGGTGGGTGGGGTCTGGGCGAAGGTGAAGAAGGCCATCGTCGGGAGCGACTCGACCTTCGAGGTGAGCGCGGCCCGGGCGGTCGCCGGCGTCCGGGGAACCATCTTCCGGGTGGATGCGACGCCGCTCATCGTCGGGACGCACCCGCCGAAGATCCGCGAGACGGTGGTCCGGGTCACCGAGGGGCGAGTGGCGGTCGACGCGCAGGTGAAGAAGGCGGCGAAGAAGCCTCCGCCGGGGCCTCGCCACGAGGTGCCCGGGCCCACCGAGGTCACCGCCGACGAGTGGGAGAAGCGCTTCGTCGAGCTCCAGGCCGGACGTCAGGTCCGGATCACCGACACCCAGTTCGAGAGCGGCAAGGCGACCCAGACCAAGGACGCCATCGACAAGTTCCTCCAGAAACACCCCTGAGCGGCGTCAGCGCACGACGAAGCTTCGCGACGCGCTCACGGTCTGGAACGTGTCTCCCAGGGCCGGAAAGAGCTTCGGGCCCGAGGTGAAGTCGTCGATCCCCTCGGACGGACCCACCGAGGCGACGAACCACTGGTACGTCCCGCTCGGGAGCTCCGGAAGCATCGCCGTCGCCGCGCCGGTCACGACGTAGACCGCGGGAGCGTCGGGTCCGCCTGTGAGCATCAGCAGATGCACGGCGTGCGCGAGCGGGGTCCAGGTGAAGGCCGATCCCGGACTCACGGTCGCCCCGTCCTCCGGGGATGCGAGCTCGGCGGGCGACGGAAGGGAGATGGAGACCCCGGTGGCGCCCGGAGAGATGCCGGAGAGGCGCCGCGAGGTGCTCCCCGCTCCGTCGCGCTGCGCATTCACCGTGACGGCCGCCGTCGCAGGGATGCCCTCCGGGACGGTGAAGGTGAAGTCCGTGTCCCCGGTGTCGACGTGGCCGAGCGGGACGGCGGTGAGGCCGGCGACCTCCAGCGCCAGGTTCTTCTCCAGCACCCGGTACCCGTCGGGAGGAAGGATGGTTCCGTCGATGGTCGCGTTCCCGGGCGCGGTGAGCGCCACGTCCGCGCCGGTGAGCGCGCCATCGCGGGAGACGGCCAGCGCGGAATGGCTCCCGTAGCCGGTGAAGGCGGTCGGCGGGTCGCCCGGCCGGGGCGTCGTGAACTGCAACACATGGACGGTCCCGGAGATCGCCTCCGGGCCGAACCAGGAGACGGGGAGGGTGAACGGGTTGTTTCCGGAGTTGATGCCGATGGAGTCGAGGTCGAACCGGACGTCGGTGGTGGTGAAGAAGCCGATGGTGAAGACGCCGGCGTTCCCGACCGGATCTCCCCCGGAGACGGCTCCGGCGATGGTCGCGGTGTTCGGCTCGCCGGTGCTGAAGAGGAAGGGGAAGACGAGAGTCGGGTCGGCCCGGGTGAGCCCCAGGAAGTGGCCGACGAACGGGTGGGCGGCGGCGAGCGTGACGGTCAGATCGTAGGGAGGCGTCACGCCCGGGATGGAGAAGCCTCCGTCCCCCCCGGTGACCGCGGACTTCTGCCCGATCGCGACGCTCATCCCCGAGAGCGAGACCCCGGTCGGGCCGACCACCTGCCCATGGACATCGACCGTGCCCATCGGTCCCCCGCCGTCGGGACCTCCGGGAGCAACCGGGCCGGTGCCGCACCCCACGAGGCATGCCGAGACCAGCGAGAACGCCAGGAGCTGCTTTCTCATCGACCCGTCTCTTTCCTCTCCCCAGACCAGGAGCGAGGAACGCGGCGGCCGTTGCGGGGGCAGAGCGGATCGACTCTGATCTGTGCTGCCCATGCCGTCCGACGCGTGGACCGTTCCCAACGTCCTGAGCTACCTGCGATTGATCGCGGTGCCGCTGTTCGTCTCGCTGCACCTCGGCGGTCGGCCGGGGTGGGCGCTGGTGACCTTCCTGGCGGCGGCGCTGACCGACTCCCTCGACGGGTTCCTGGCGCGGCTGCTGAACCAGCGGACGAAGCTCGGGGCGTTCCTGGATCCGCTGGCGGACAAGCTGCTGACCGGCGCGGCGCTGATCATGCTCTTCCTGGAATCCGAGGCGCCGCTGTGGATGGTACTGCTGGTGGCCTTTCGTGACGGTTCGATGGCGCTGGGGGCGGTGGTGGTGAAGCGAAAGGGGCTGGAGGTGCCGACCGCGCCATCCCGGGTGGGGAAGTACGCGACCTTCGCCTTGACCTGCTTCATCGTGCTCGGGCTGTTCGACGAGACCTTCACCGACGCGCCGCTGCTGCACGCCTGGCTTCTGGTGGCCGGCTACTTCACGGGCCTGTGCGTGGCGATCAGCACCGTGCAGTACTTCCTCCGCTGGGGGCACCTCTGGGTGGCTCCTTCCCGGCGGGCGCGCGAATGAGCTGGGTGTTGCTCTCCCTGGCGCTCGCCGCGGGACCGGCGGACTGGGCGCTGCCGGGGGTCCACCTCCACATCGAGGCCTCGGAGGACCTGGAGGCGGATCGGTTGCGGGCGCTGGCGCGGCCCGAGGTGGTGCTCTGGGTGCGGACGCGGAGCAACGGGCTGCGTCGCTCGACGGCGGAGACGCTGCGGCTCGCGGGAGCGGCCTTCGTGCAGGTGCGGCCGCCGCTCGGGGCGCCGGCGCTCGCCCCGTTCGTCGGGCGGGTGGGCCCGTGGATCGACGAGCGCGGGGTGGACGTGGCGCGTGTGCGGCGCTGGTCCCCGGGACGTCTGGCGGTCGGGGTGGAGGGTCCGCTCACCGAGGAGCTGGCGTCACGCCTCCGGACGCTGCGTCCGGTCGCGGTGCGCTGGACGAGGGGAGGGTGGCCGGACCGCGAGGAGTGGACGCGGGCGAAGGCCTTCCCCGGCGTCGAGCTGGTGGACCCGAGCTCGGTGGATTGCGCCGTCGTTCCTGCGAAGACCCGGGTGCGGGTGCGTGTGCCGCTCGCAGGCGCGACGGCGGACGGGATCTGCGGGCTGCCGTTGCGGGTCCAGGTGCCGGCGGGGGCGGACCCGGAGGAGGTGCAGCGGGTCCTGGTGCTTCAGCCGTCGGCCGATCTCCTCGTCGAGGTGGGCAACGACGTCGGGCGTGCCGACGCCGCGCGCCGGCTCGTGGATCGGCTCACCTCGGCGACGCCGCAGCGGCCGCCTGCGGACGCCGGAAGTCGCTGAGTCGTCCCCGGCCCTCAGTGCGGGCCTTCGGCCTCGAGCACCGACAGGATGTTTCCGGACGGGTCGGTGAACCAGGCGATGGTCGGACCGCCGCCGCGGAAGATCCCCTGGTCGTCGGTCTTGTAGGGGCCGTCCCGGTAGACCTCGAAGCGGACGCCGCGCTCCCGGAGCGCGCGGACGGTGCGCTCGACGTCGTCGACCGGGAAGTTGAGGATGGTGAAGCTGGCCGGCGTGTGGTTCGGCTTCGGGTAGGCCAGGACCTTCGCTCCCGAGGCGAGCTGGAGGATCAGCATCCCTTCGTCCTCCTTCACCTCGAGCCCGAGCGTCTCGCCGTAGAACTGCTTCGCCTTGGGGATGTCGTTCACGGCGAAGCCGCTGAATGCCTTGGATGTCTTGAGCATGGTGTCCTTCCTTTGGAGATGGGACGGCCGGAGCGGGAGGGACTCATCGCATCCGGGCGGTCGAGCGCCTGAAGGGCCGGGCCGGAAGGACCCGGAGTACGCTTCTCGGCCCCTGAACCCCCTCGGCCCCTGGAGTCTCGCTTGAGCGCCACGACGCGGCCGGCAGTGGTGGCCCCGCGCCTGGGCACGCTCGAGGAGCTGGAGCAGTGCATCCCGACCTGCGTGGCCTGTCCGCGGCTGGTGCGCTGGCGGGAGAAGATGGGGCAGGTGAAGCGCCGGGCGTTCCGCGACTGGACGTACTGGGCGCGGCCGGTGCCGGGATGGGGTGACCCACGGGCGCGGCTGGCGATCGTCGGCCTCGCGCCGGCGGCGCACGGGGGCAACCGGACGGGGCGGGTCTTCACCGGCGACCGCTCGGGAGACTTCCTGTACGCGGCGCTGCACCGGGCCGGGCTGGCGAACCAGGCGCGGAGCGTGTCCCGCGACGACGGTCTCGTCCTGCGCGGGGCGTGGGTGACGCTGTCCGCTCGCTGCGCTCCGCCGGGGAACGCGCCGCGCCCCGACGAGCTCCTCCGATGCTCGCCATGGCTCGACCGGGAGCTGGAGCTGCTCCGGCCGAACGTGGTGCTGGCGCTCGGGGCCATCGCCTGGGCATCGGTCCTGCGGGTGTTCCGCTCCCGGGGCATCGAGGTGCCGCGGCCCGCGCCGAGGTTCGCCCACGGCGCAGAGGTGTCGCTCCCGGGAGCGCCGTGGCTCGTGGGCGCCTACCACGTGAGCCAGCAGAACACGCAGACCGGTCGGCTCACGGCGGCGATGTTCGACGCGGTCCTCCGCCGCGCGCTCGAGCATGCCCGCTGAGAATTCCTTCGGTCTTCGGCCGCAGGAAGCGAAACGCGCCGCGTGCCCCCCGCCGGCATTCTCCTGGCCATCTCGAATCAGGAGGTTCGCCGTGGGGTTCCAGGTGGTGGGTCTACCGTCGTCGCTGTTCGAGTCGCTGTACGGGCTGTCCGAGCAGGAGCTGGCCGAGCGAGGCAACGAGGTGAAGGTCGCCGATGCCCCGAGGGGCTTCCCTTGCCGGGTGTCTCTCCAGGACGCGCCGGTGGGTGCGCGGATGCTGCTCCTCAACTTCGAGCATCAGCCGGCGAATACCCCGTACCGGTCGCGGCACGCGATCTTCGTCCAGGAGGGGGCGAAGGAGGCGCACCCCGGCGTGAACGAGGTGCCGGAGGTGCTGGCCAGCCGGACGCTCTCGGTCCGGGCGTTCGACGCGGCGGGGCAGATGGTGGACGCCCTGGTCGTGAACGGCCGCGAGGCGGGGCAGGCCTTCGAGCGTCTCCTGGCGGTTCCCGGTGCGGCCTACCTCCAGGTGCACAACGCCGGGCGCGGTTGCTACGCGGCGCGGGTCGACCGTGCTTGACACCCCCGGGGGGCAGGCGGGTATTTCCCCTGCCTCTTCGGGGCCCTTAGCTCAGCGGTAGAGCACTACCTTGACACGGTAGGGGTCAGTGGTTCGAAACCACTAGGGCCCACTGCAACATCCTCCTGCGTCCCAAACGAGGCGAGCGGCGAGGTAACTCGTCGAGTCTTGTGGCCGTGACGGTTGGTGCGCGTCGCTTGCCGCACGAATCCAGGCGTCCTAGCTAGCTGGGCGGAGGTCTCCCTTGCACGCTTCGTCAGTCGCCCCATGGACGCACTCTCACCGTTTCCTCGGCGCTCGGCACGACGAGCACGCCCGTCGAACCTCGTGGGTGGTCGCGCTCACGGTCGGGATGATGCTCGTCGAGGTCGTCGGCGGCCTCTTGACTGGCAGCATGGCCCTCCTTGCGGACGGACTTCACATGTCCACGCACGCGCTCGCCATCGGAATAGCCACCCTGGCCTACGCCTACGCCAAGCGGCACGTCGAGAGCAGCCGCTTCGCCTTTGGCACCGGGAAGGTTGGCGACCTCGCTGGGTTTGCCAGTGCCATCCTCCTGGGAGTGGTCGCGATAGGCGTCGGAATCGAAAGCGTCCGGCGGTTCATCTCTCCAGTTCCCCTCGCGTTTGCCGAAGCGCTGCCCATCGCCTGTGTCGGTCTCCTGGTGAATCTGGTTTCGGCGGTCCTGCTCCACGAGGACGAGGATGAGGGCGCGCACGACAACAACCTCCGCGCCGCCTATGTCCACGTCATTGCCGACGCAGCCACGTCAGTCTTGGCCATCGCCGCCATCCTCGGCGTCCGCTTCCTGCGGTGGTCGTGGCTCGATCCCGCGATGGGACTCGTTGGCGCCGCCCTCATCGCAAGCTGGTCGATCTCGCTCCTGCGTCGGGCGGGCGGGGTGCTTCTCGACCTCAACCAGGACGCGGAGACCGCACGCGAGATTCGTCGACGACTCGAAACGGATGAGGTCCGAGTCAGCGATCTGCACGTGTGGCAGATCGGGCCAGGGCACAAGGCCGCTGTGATCTCGGTGGTGACCCACGAGCCTCAGGCACCGCAGAGCTACAAGGCAGCGCTCAGTGGGCTTCCCGGTCTGAGCCATGTCACGGTCGAAGTACAACGATGCCCGGACGCTCAGGTCTAGGTCTCCCGACTCACGACGTTCCGAATCCCCGGTCCCGCGCGAAGACGATGGCCTGGGCGCCGGACCAGACCCACGGCTTGTCGAACACGCTGGAGACGTGATTCCGGACCGTCTTCTCCGCTGAGGTCCAGCCGCTCGGCGATGTCGGCGTTTTCGGGCCCTCGGTGAGCAGAGTCAGCACCTCGCGCTCGCGCGAGGTCAGGCGGCGGAAGATCGGGTCCCGTACACGAACACGCCGGATGGACACTTCATCATCGACCGGCATCCCCGCCACGCGAACGTGATCCTCGCCAGCCCGTGCTCGGGGCACGGATTCAAGTTCGCCTCGGTCATCGGCGAGGTCCTCGCGGATCTCGCCTGCGACGGCCGGACCGAGCATCCGATCGACATGTTTCGCCTGCGGCGCTTCGAGGCGAAGTCCTGAAGACCGGCCGGCCCAGGTCGTGGACCTCGGCGGGTCTGCCCGCCAGAATCGGCGCATGTCCACCGAGAGGCCCGACGGCCACCTTCCGGGCGGCTACCGGCAAGGAATCATCACCGCAGTCACCGTCGTTCTAGGCTTCTCGCTGGTCTTTCTCCGCTTCTGGGGGTTCGAGCTGCCGGGGGAGTGGAACATCTCCTCCGGCATTGCGGCGGGGCTACTGGCGATTTCCATCCTCGGTCAGCTCTTGACCCTCTGGAGGTCCCTGCAACTCGAGGACGACGAGCCGGCGAACTATCGGACCACGCTGCGATGGTTCCTGTGGTCCGTCATCGTTTTCCTCGTCGCCGTGTTCCTGTCCACGCTCTCGTTCTCCCGCCTGCTCAGGTTCTGAACGGCGCCTCCAAGGCTTCGAGTGGCGTCAGTGCCGCGTTTCTCGTAGGTATTCGCCCTCCCATGGCGGACTCCATCCAGATCACCCTCCCGGACGGCAGCAGCAAGGCCGCGCCGGCCGGCATTCGCGTCGGCGATTTCGTCAAGGAGTCGATCGGCCCGGGCCTCGCCAAGGCCGCGGTCCTCGCGCGCTTCAACGGCCAGGAGGTGGACCTCACCCGGCCACTGACCGAGAGCGGGAAGCTGGAGGTCCTCACGTCGAAGACGGCCGAGGCCCTGGACACGATCCGTCACGACGCCGCCCACGTGGTTGCCGGCGCCGTGCAGAAGCTCTTCCCCGGAACCCAGGTGACCATCGGCCCAACGATCGAGGGCGGCTTCTACTACGACTTCTTCCGCGACAAGCCCTTCACCCCCGAGGAGCTGACGCAGATCGAGGAGGAGGCGAACAAGGAGATCGCCAAGAACCTCCCCTTCGTCCGCGAGGAGGTCTCGGTCGGCGACGCGATCAAGCTCTTCGAGTCCAAGGGCGAGAAGTTCAAGGTGGAGATCATCCAGGACATCGTCGCCAAGGGCGCCAGGACCTTGACCCTCTACCGCCACGGCGACTGGGTGGACTTCTGTCTCGGTCCACACGGACCCTCGACGGGGAAGATCGGCGCGATCAAGCTGCTCAGCACGAGCGGCGCCTACTGGCGAGGTGACCATCGCAACCCGATGCTCCAGCGCATCTACGGCACGGCCTTCTTCGACAAGAAGGACCTCGACGTCTGGCTGAAGCAGCAGGAGGAGGCGAAGAAGCGCGACCACCGGAAGCTCGGCCGCGAGCTCGACCTGTTCGAGTTCTTCCAGGAGGCTCCGGGCGCCGCGTTCTGGAGCCCGAAGGGGACCGTGCTCTACCAGGTGCTCGCGGACCGGATGCGCCGCTGGACCCGGGAGAACGGCTACCAGGAGATCAAGACGCCGCTGCTCTACAACAAGGCGCTCTGGGAGAAGAGCGGCCACTGGGGGAAGTACCGGGACAACATGTTCCTGGTGCTGGACAGCGAGACCGGCGAGCACGACATCAGCCTGAAGCCGATGAACTGCCCCTCGCACCACCTGTACTTCGCCTCACGGAAGCACAGCTACCGTGAGCTGCCGCTGCGCTTTGCCACTCAGGACGTGCTGCACCGGAACGAGGCCTCGGGAAGCCTCAGTGGTCTGACCCGGGTGCGGCAGTTCGCCCAGGACGACGCGCACATCTACTGCACCGAGGCCCAGCTGGCCGACGAGGTGAAGCGGTTCATCCAGCTGCTGGACAAGGTCTACGCGGCCTTCGGCCTGAGCTACGTCGCGAAGTTCGGCACCCGGCCCGCGGTGCGCATCGGCGACGACGCGCTCTGGGACCGGGCCGAGACCGCGCTCGAGTCGGCGGTGAAGTCGCTGGGCATCACGTACGAGCAGAACCCCGGCGATGGCGCGTTCTACGGCCCGAAGCTCGACTTCCACGTGAAGGACAGCATCGGCCGCACCTGGCAGCTCGGCACCATCCAGGCGGACTACAACGCTCCCGAGCGCTTCAACCTCACCTACGTCGGCGAGGACAACGCCGAGCACCGGCCGGTCGTCCTCCACCGGGCGATCTACGGCAGCTTCGAGCGATTCATCGCGATTCTGATCGAGCACTACGCAGGCGCCTTCCCGGCCTGGCTTGCTCCGGTCCAGGTGCAGATCGTGACCGTGGCCGACCGGCAGCTCCCGTACGCGCACGAGGTGCAGGATCTCCTGCGCTCCCGCGGTTTCCGCGCCGAGCTGGACGATCGCGGAATGACCATGAACGCGAAGATCCGCGAGGCCCAGCTCCACAAGATCCCCTTCACCCTGGTGATCGGCGACCGGGAGGTGGAGCAGCGCGCGGTCGCGCCGCGGCGCTACGGCGGCGAGGACCTCAAGTCCATGGCGCTCGATGCCTTCCTGGAGATGCTGTCGAAGGAAGCGGCACAACCGTGACTCACTCCGCCCCCATCGCCGCGTAGCGCTCCAGCACTCCCACCTCGTCCTCGAACCCGCGCGCCCGCAGCTCGTCCGGAAGCGCGGACGCCGGCCACCGCCCCAGCCGTGGGAAGATCGTCCAGCTGCTCCACAGTCGCTGCCCCCGTGCCACGGTGGACGCGGCCGCCGACTTGTCGGCATCGCTCCCCGTGCGCTCGGCGACCGCCGCCAGCAACCGCGCCCCGGTGAAGAGGTGCACCAGCCATCCGCTCCGCGAGATCTGCCAGGCCAGCGCCCGGACCACTGCGACCCGGCGCTCGGCATCACCGGGCTCGTTCAGCACCCGCTCCAGGTAGCGCTCCAGGTCGATGTCCAGCACGACCTCGACCGCCGTGCTCAGCCCGAAGTCCCAGAAGTCGTCCGGCCCCAGGTGTCTCTCCAGCGTGTCCCGGAGCAGCCGCCCCGGAAATCGCACCTCGCCGAGCTTCGCCAGCCCCTCGAGACGCGCGACCGCTGCGGCGTTCACCGGCGCGGTCTCCGCGTCCGGCCCGGCCAGGGCCGCGAGCTGGAAGAAGGGCTCCCGGGGGTGCGCCTCGGCCAGCTTGGCGAGCGCCGCCGCCGCGGGCGCCCGGGAACGATCGCGCTGCTCCTGGGTCAGGAACGGCTCGACCAGGAGCGAGAGCGCGATGAGACGCACGCCTTCGTCCGGGCCCGCCGCGTGGATCCGCGCCGCCTCGAGCAGACCGGGGGAGGGTGGCAGTCGGGGCCTGCCGTGGAAGCGGTGCGCGAGCTGGGTGATGAACCCGTCCACCGAGCCGTCGGGGTCCGGGCCCTTCGGCTCCCGCTCGGCGGGAATGCACGTCGACTGGGGCTCGAAGGAGGGGAGGAGGAAAGGGTCGCTCTTCAGCTCCGGCTTCCGCTCCTCGGTCCAGGCCGAGATGAGCGCCGCCATCCATCCCGCGCCCCGGTCCCCGGCGACGACCCGGCCGAGGATGCGGGTGACCCGCTCGTCCGGCTTGAGCTTCTGCAGCTCCTCGACCCCTTCCCGGAAGCCCACGTCGTCCCGTCGCGCCAGGCCGATCATCGCGGAGAGGAACGCCCGCCGCTCCGGCCAGGGCGGCGCCGACCTCGGGAGCAGGGCGAGGAGCTCGGCCGCGCGGTCCACCCGGTCGTTGGTGAGCGCGATCCCCGCTGCCACGTAAGTCGCGTTCGCCTTCGCCGCCGACCCGTCCAGCGCCGCCCGGGCCCCCGGAAAGTCGAGCCAGACCGCGAGCTCCAGGCATGCCTGGGGGCCCTGCTCGCACTGGCGCTGCAGCACGGCCAGCCCCTTCTTCACGTCCGCCGCCACCCCCCGGCCGCAGCCCACCGCCTCGGCCCAGAGCACGCACCCCCGCGCCGACCCGGTCTTGCACGCGCCGGCGGCGAGGGAGGCCGCGGCGGCGACGTCGGGCGGCCGCTGCCGGAGGACCCGTTCCCGGGCGTCCAGGCACTCCCAGGGGGTGCCCAGCAGCTCGCAGTAGGCCTTCGACGCCCGGAGCGCCTTGTTCTCGTTCCGGGTCACGAAGCCCGGGATGAACATCCGCCCCAGCCGGCTGCAGACCGGGGCCTTGGCGCCCGCGCAGGTGTCGTGGAGAAGGAGCCCCACGGTGGAATCGCCCCGCGGGGCGGGGGCCGCGGAGAGGGTCCACCCGGCGAGGAGCATGGGCAGCAGGGCACCCATCGGCCGTGCAGTGTGCGCCTTTCCGCGCTATGGGGAGAGGGCCCTCGGCAGGACCGGTGGGCTGGCTTGACTCTGGGCGTCAGGCAAGTATCTTGCCCCGCCTTTTGGACCCCTGTGCCTACACGGACGGGCTTCCCCCAGCTGGAGGTCGACTCACATCGCTCGTGACCAGAGAACGAACCGGCGGATCCGCGCCCGCGAAGTGCGCGTGGTCGGTCCCGCCGGCGAGCAGCTGGGTGTCCTGACGATCGAAGCGGCACTGGAGCAGGCCAATCAGTTCGGGATGGACCTCGTCGAGGTCAACCCGATGGCCAAGCCTCCGGTCTGCAAGATCATGGATTACGGCCGCTTCAAGTACGAAGAGAAGAAGCGGGCATCGGAGGCGAAGAAGAAGCAGGTCGTCGTTCACCTCAAGGAGGTGAAGATGCGACCGAAGACGGAGGAGCACGACTACGAGTTCAAGGTCCGGAACGTGAAGCGCTTCCTCGAGGAGGGGAACAAGGCGCGCATCACCATCATGTTCCGGGGCCGGGAGATCACCCACAAGGAGCTCGGCCAGGCGCTGCTCGAGGACGTCATCAAGGACGTCAAGGAAGTCGGGGTGGTGGAGCAGGTCCCCCGCATGGAAGGCCGGCAGATGTTCATGATCCTCGCCCCGAACCCCAAGGTCGCCCAGCGCGCCCGGGACCTGGCGAGGCAGCGGGCCGCCCAGCTGGAGGCGGAGAAGAAGGCCGAGCCGGCCCCCGCCCCCGCCGCGGCGACTGCGAGCAAGGCCCCCGCGGGACCCGGAACAGTTTGAGGAGTCAGGAAATGCCGAAGATGAAGACGCGCAGTGCGGCGAAGAAGCGGTTTCAGGTGAAGAAGTCGGGCAAGGTGAAGCACGCCAAGGCCTACGCGAAGCACCTGTTCACGTTCTCCAAGACCGCCAACAACGACCGCCGCAACCGCGGCACCGGCCACCTTCGCGACATGGACGCGAAGAAGGTCATCAAGGAAATGTTCCCCTACGGGGCGAACTGAGGACGAGCCATGCGGGTGAAGAAGGGTTTCAAGGCGCGCCGTCGCCGCAATCGAATTCTGAAGCTGGCCAAGGGCTACAGGGGCCGGCGGAAGAACTGCTACAAGCGCGCGAATCAGGCCGTCGAGCGCGCGCTGGACTACGCCAGCCGCGACCGGGCCCGGAAGAAGCGGGATTTCCGCTCGCTGTGGATCGTCCGGATCAACGCCGCCGCCCGTCTCTCGGGCCTGAGCTACAGCCGGTTCATCGCCGGGCTGTCCAAGGCGCAGGTGGGGCTCGACCGCAAGGTGCTGGCCGACATCGCCGTCGCCGATCCGCAGGGTTTTGCGGCCATCGCGAAGATCGCGGCGGCCTGACATCGGACCCCTGCCGGGGGGGCGTCAACCCCGGCGAGCCGACACGAGGGCTGCCCCAGGGGCGGCCCTTTGTCGTTTCGGGAGGTGAGGAATGCAGGACCGACTGGAATCGCTGGCGAGCAAGGCGCGGGAGGAGATCGGCCGCGCCGGGGACGCGTCCGGCCTGGAGGCGCTGCGGGTCCGTTACCTCGGGAAGAAGGGTGAGCTGTCGGCGGTGCTCGGGGGAATGGGGAAGCTCGCGCCGGACGAGCGGCGCCGGGTGGGGGAGATCGCCAACCGGGTGAAGGCCGAGGTCGAGTCGCTGCTCGCCGAGGCCCAGGAGCGGGTCGCCCGCGCGGCGCTGGAGGCCGAGCTCGAGGCGCCGCCCATCGACGTGACGCTCCCGGGGAGGATGCGTCGTCCGGGCCGGCGGCACGTAGTGTCGCGGACGCTGGAGGAGATCACCCGCACTTTTCAGCGGCTGGGCTTCGACGTGGTGCAGAGCCCGGAGGTGGAGCTCGACCTCTACAACTTCGAGTCGCTGAACTTTCCGTCGGACCATCCCGCGCGGGACATGCAGGACACCTTCTACGTGCACGGGGACTACCTCCAGCACGACCCGGGGGGGATCGTCCTGCGCACCCACACCTCGCCGGGCCAGATCCGGACGATGCTCACCCAGAAGCCGCCCATCCGCGTGGTGGTGCCGGGGAAGGTGTACCGCGCCGACTCCGACGCGACGCACACGCCGATGTTCCACCAGATCGAGGGCCTGCTGGTGGACCGCACCGTGACCATGGCCGAGCTCAAGGGGACGCTCGACGCGTTCGTCCGGGCCTACTTCGGGCCGGACCGGCGCACGCGCTTCCGTCCCTCGTTCTTCCCCTTCACCGAGCCCTCTGGCGAGCTGGACGTGAGCTGCGGCGCCTGCGGAGGGAAGGGATGCCGGCTCTGCAAGCAGACCGGGTGGCTGGAGATCCTCGGGTGCGGGATGGTTCACCAGAACGTGTTCAAGGCGGTGGGCTACCCCGAGGGCAGCGTCACCGGATTCGCCTTCGGCATGGGCATCGAGCGGGTGGCGATGCTGCGCTACGGGCTGGATGACCTGCGCAGCCTGTTCGAGAACGACGTCCGGCTCCTGGAGCAGTTCTAGCCATGAAGGTCTCCGTCGAGTGGCTCTCGGAGTTCGTCTCGCCGCTGCCGGCGCCGGAGGAGCTCGCCCGGCGTCTGACCCGGGCAGGCCTCGAGGTGGAGGGGATGGACCGCCCGGCGGAGGCACTGTCCGGGGTGGTGGTCGCACGCATCGCGGCGGCGTCGCCGCACCCCGGGTCGGAGAAGCTGACCGTCACCCAGGTGGAGGCGGGCGGCGCTCCGCTGCAGATCGTCTGCGGGGCGAAGAACTTCCAGGTGGGTGACCTGGTCCCGCTGGCAACGGTGGGGACGACCCTGCCCGGAGGCCCCGCCATCCAGCGCGCCAGCCTGCGCGGAGTGGAGAGCCACGGCATGCTCTGCTCGGGCAAGGAGCTCGGCCTGTCGGACGACGCGAGCGGCCTGCTCCTCCTGCCGAAGGACCTGGTTCCCGGGACGCCGCTGGCGAAGGCGCTGGGACTCGAGGACACGGTGCTGGAGGTCAACGTCACTCCCAACCGCGGCGACGCCCTCAGCCACCTCGGCGTGGCGCGCGAGGCGGGAGCGGTGCTGAGACTGCCGCTGCAGCGGAGACTCAGGACACCGGCCGAGTCGGGCGCGCCGGCCTCCGATTCGATTCGCATCGAGATCGCCGATCCAGTGGGGTGTCCGCGCTTCACCGCCCGGGTGCTCGAGGGCGTGCGGATCGGGCCCTCACCGGCGTGGCTTCGCCGGCGGCTCGAGCGCTGCGGCATCCGGAGCATCAGCAACGTGGTCGACGTCACCAACTACGTGATGCTCGAGCTCGGACAGCCGATGCACGCCTTCGACCTGGACCGGATCCAGGGCGGGCTCCTCCGGGTGCGGCGGGCGCGCGAGGGCGAGCCGTTGACGACCCTCGACGGGAAGCAGCGCACCCTGGTGGCCGACGACCTGGTCATCGAGGACGTCCGCGGCGCGCAGTCGCTCGCCGGAACCATGGGCGGCGCCGACACCGAGGTCAGCGAGAAGACGACCCGCGTGCTGCTCGAGGCGGCGAACTGGGACCCGGGGACCATCCGGCGGATGGCGCGGCGCCACCAGCTGCACAGCGAGGCCTCGTACCGCTTCGAGCGGGGGGTGGACCGGACCGCGCTCCCCGAGGTCCTGGACCATGCGGCCGCGCTGATGGCCGAGCTCTCCGGGGCGACCGTGCGCCGCGGCCGCATCGACCTCCATCCGCGGCCGGCCGAGCCGCGGGCGGTGCCGCTGGGAAGGGGAGAGGTGGACGGGCTGCTCGGGGCGCCCGTGCCCGGGGAGGAGGTCCGCTCCATCCTCGGCTCGCTCGGATTCGCCGCCGAGGCGGGTGACCGCTGGGGGGTGCCGGGCTGGCGACAGGACGTGGAGCGCTCCGAGGACCTGGTCGAGGAGGTGGCGCGGATCCGCGGCTACGAGCACATCCCCTCGGTGCTCCCGGCGAGCTCGGGGACCCTCACGCCGGAGCCGTCGTGGGTCGAGGTCGAGCGGCGTGTCCGCGGCGCGCTCTCGGGGGCCGGCTTCGACGAGGTGGTGAACTACAGCTTCGTCGATCCGGCCGTGCTCCCCTGGGTCACGCCCCGGGCGCTGGAGAAGCTCGGGACGCCGGTGGGGGCGTTGGCGCTGAAGAACCCGCTCACCCCGCAGCAGGCGGTGATGCGGACCTCGCTCCTCGCCTCGCTGCTCTCGAACGTGGCCTTCAACCTGCGCCACCAGCCGGAGTCGCTGCGGCTGTACGAGCTCGGGCGGAGCTACCTGCGAGATCCGCACGGCGGGAAGGATCTGCGGCCGGTTGCCGAGGAGCGCCTGAAGGTGGCCGGAGTGCTCTGGGGGCGGCGCGATCCGAGGGGCTGGACGGCGAAGGACGCGACCAACGACTTCGCCGACGCGAAGGGCGCGGTGGAGGCCATCCTCTCCGCGCTCTCGGCCGAGGAGCTGACCTGCCGGCTCGCCCGGGTGGCCCCGTTTCATCCGCGGGCGACCGCGGAGGCGAGGGTGGGGGAGGTGGTGCTGGGCTGGATCGGCGAGCTGCACCCGCTGGTGACCCGGCAGCTCGAGCTGCCTCCCGGCATCTTCGCCTTCGAGCTCGAGTTCGGCGCGCTGGAGAAGGTGGCCCGGCTGTCACCACGCTTCCGCTCGCTCCCGCGCTACCCGGCGGTGCTCCGCGACCTGGCGGTGGTGGTGCCGGCGGCGATGCAGGCGGCCGAGGTCCGCGCGGTCATCCTCGAGGTGGGGCAGCCCCTGGTCGAGGACGCCGTGCTGTTCGACGTCTACACGGGCGCACCTCTGCCCGAGGGGCAGAAGAACCTGGCCTTCGCGCTCAGCTACCGCTCGGCGGAGCGCACCCTCCGCGATGACGAGGTCCAGGAGGCGCATCGGCGCATCGTGGACGAGGTTCAACGCCGTCTCGGCGGGCAGCTGAGAGGCCGCTAAAACCCTCAGCAAGTCCGGGGAGTTGACACGTTCAGCAGCAGGCAGGCAGACTTGGGGGCATGACGAAGGCGGACATCATCGAAGGCGTCTACGAGAAGGTGGGCTTCTCCAAGAAGGAGTCCGCCGAGATCGTCGAGCTGGTCTTCGACACCGTGAAGGAAACGCTGGAGCGCGGAGACAAGATCAAGATCTCCGGCTTCGGGAACTTCCAGGTGCGCCAGAAGAACGCGCGCGTCGGGCGGAACCCCCAGACGGGGAAGGAGATCGAGATCTCCGCGCGGCGGGTGCTCACCTTCCGTCCGAGCCAGGTGCTCAAGACCGCGCTGAACGCCTCGGCCGAGGCGGCGGCTGCGGCAGCGGCAGCGGCCGGGAGCGGCTCGGGGTCCGGCGGGGCGGCTTGACCCACCGGGGGCCGGCAGGTACATCCCGCTTCCCCCGCAGTTCCGAAGTCAGAATCGTCGAGCAGTTCCCGGGGCGTAGCGCAGCCTGGTAGCGCACCTGCTTGGGGTGCAGGTGGTCGCAGGTTCAAATCCTGTCGCCCCGACTACATGAGGCCCCGGAATCAGGACGCTCTGGTTCCGGGGCCGTCTTCTGTGGGTGGGCGGTGGGTAGGGCGTGCTCCGGCGAGCACCGCACGCCGGCTCGTGGGGCTCATCGAGGAGTGGCTCGCGCTTCAGGCGGTAAGAGCGGCCTGGGGCAAACCCGTCGTGAACACCGCGGTGCGCGACCTGAGGAACTCGAGGACCTGGGCGTCGGTCCGAGCGTCTCCGGGCGGCGGACGATGAAGCGCACCGCGACTTGGGGCAGGGCGAATGCCACCAGCGTCGCCCAGGGTCTGGACGGCCCAGAACACCGGCGCCAGCCACCACGAGAACCGCCAGTACAGGACGGCGATCACCTCGATCCATCGCTCGAACCTGGCTCGAGGCAATGATCGACGTCGGGTCAGACCCGGGCGGAAGCGTGCTCAGCTCGGCACGTGGGTCGAGCGGACTGATCCGGCTCCATCGTTGCTCCCGACGCCACCCCGATGCGAAGCTCCAGCGCGGGCCTGGGAACCCGGCGCCCGAGGTGAGCGGGTGAGCGGCGAAGTCGACCGTCCAGGGGAGCAACCGGAATCCGGCGACGCCTCCGCAGACGTGCCGCGGAGGACGCTGAAGCAGCCACGACCGTCGCCGGCCGGCGCCCAGGAGCAGGTTGGCTCCGCGAATGGAAGTGAGGCCGACCTTTCGCGGCTCGCGGCGGGTGAGCAGCTCGCTGGCCGCTTCACCATCCGCCGCTTCGTTGCCCGGGGCGGCATGGGCGCCGTCTACGACGCGACCGACGTCGTGCTCCGCACCCGCGTGGCCCTCAAGGTGCTGGAAGGACGAATCACCGACGACATCGAAGCAATGGAGAGGTTCCGACGAGAAGTGCTGCTTGCCCGCAGGGTGAGCCATCCCAACGTCTGCCGGGTGTACGAGCTCTATCAGACGACGACGGCAGCCGGGGCGCCGGTCCATTTCCTCACCATGGAGTTCTTGGAGGGCGAGACGCTCGCCGCCCAGCTGGCACGCGAGGGCCACCTCACGACGACCGAATCGCTACCGCTGGTGCAGCAGATGTGCGAGGGGCTCG
>DASXGF010000092.1:0-3847 GCA_036489275.1 Myxococcaceae bacterium
GGAAGACCTTGGCCTGCACGGCCTCGCGGATGCGCTCGGCGATGACCAGGGCGCCCTTCCCGTCCGTCTCCGGCATGATGACCGCGAACTCCTCGCCGCCGTACCGGGCGACCAGGTCCGTGTCCCGCGCCTTCTCCCGGAGGATCTGCGCCACGCCCTTCAGCACCTGATCTCCGATGGGGTGCCCGTGGGTGTCGTTGACCGCCTTGAAGTGGTCCACGTCGGTGAGGAGCATCGCGCAGGCGCGGCCGTAGCGCCGGGCCTGGGCCAGGGCCTCGTCGGCGCGTGACTGGAACGCCCGGTGGTTCAGGAGGCCGGTGAGGCCGTCGGTGGTCGCCAGGCGCTCGGTCTGGTCGAAGAGCTGCGCCCGGAGCACCGCCTGTCCGGCCTGGAGCGCGATGACCTCGAGCATCCGCAGCGCGTCCTCGTCCAGCGACGCCTTGCGCCGCGCGCCCGCGACCAGGGTGCCGAGGATGCGGTCCCCGGCGGCCAGCGGGAGGATCTTGAGCGCTCCGAGGCCCCGCACCCGGGTGTCGTCGTCGAACACCACCTGCCGGTCCATCGCCCGGAGGTCGCGCCCCGGCAGCGGCGTCCCGTAGCGGACCACGTTCGCCACCAGCCCGTTGTTGTCGGCGAAGACGCGCCCCTCGAGCGTCTTTCCGGCCGGGCTCGTCCCGCTCATCCGGGTCACCCGGTGCTCGCGCTTCCCGTCCTGCTCGCTGACCAGGGTGATCGCGGCGAAGTCGAGCCCGGCGAGCTGGCGCGCCTTGTCCAGCACCGCGCCGAACACCGATTCCAGATTCGCCGCGCGGTTCAGCTCCTCGATGGCGGTGAAGAACCGGCCCTTCTCGTCCCGGGCGCGGCGGATCTCCACCAGCACCCTCTCCACCTCGATGGCTCGCAGCACCTCGCCGGCCAGCGTCTGGAGGAGCGCCTCGTCGCGGTCCTCGAACGGCTCCGGCTCCATCCGGTCGGCCACCACGACGCCCCGGAGCTGTCCGCCGGCCTCGACCAGGGGCACCGCACAGACGCTGCGAGGAGCCGGGCCGCCGTCGTACCAGGTCACTCCCCGGAGGCCGGAGGGCGACACCATCCGCACCGCCACCGAGCGCTTGAGCACTCCGGCGAGGATTCCCTCCCCGGCACGCACCGCGCCGCGCTGGACGCGCTCCGAGGCGCTCCGGCAATCGTGGAGGAGCAGCGTCCGATCGTCGGGCGAGAGCAGGAACGCCGCACAGGTGTGCGTCCGGAGCGCGAGCTCGCCGATCTCCAGGACCGAGCCGACCGCGCCCTCGACCTGCTTGACCGCGGCGAGCATCCACTGGCTCCCGGTGTCCGGCGCCGAGTCGGAGCTGCCGGCGCTCGCCAGCCGGTAGGTGCGGGCCCGCTCCTCGACTTCCTTGATGCGGGCCTTCACCGCCTCCTCCTCGGCGTGGCGGGCCAGGGCCAGCCGCGCGTTGAGGACGACGCGGTAGATGACCGCGAAGAGGACGAGGAACGCCGCGTCGGTCCCGAAGGCGATCCACCCCGAGCGAAGCGTCAGCAGCGCCTCGAAGCCCAGCGCCAGTGCCACCAGCACAATCGCCGGCACCGCGCCGAAGAACCCCACCAGGCCGGCCATGACCACGTAGGCCAATGGCTGCACCCCAGGTCCGGCGAGGCCGACCACCATGTAGGCGGCGGCGACCAGCGGTGCGCCGAGCTCGAGATCGTCGTGGACCCGGTGCCGCGTTCCGGTGGGGACGCGTATCGCCCGGCGAACCCCGGCGACGCAGAGGCCGACGACCAGCCCCGCAGCGGCGGCGACCTCGTCCCACCGCGGGTCGGCCACCCCCCGGAATCTGCCCTGCGACAGGAGCCACGCCACGGCGACCACAGACGCCGGCCCGATGGACCGGAAGAGCCACCTCACGAGGCGCGGCGGGGATGTCCGACTCGGGCTCATTCGAGGTGGATGACGATCTCGCCGGGCTTCACGAAGCCGAGCTCCTCGCGCGCCGCGCGCTCGATGGCCGTCGGATCGTTCCGGAGGCCATCGATCTCCCGGCCGAGGCGCAGGTTCTCCTCCCGGAGCTGGGCGTTGCGCCGGGCGAGCGTCTCGGCCTGGGCCTTCAGCCGCGCGTGCCGGCGGAACCCACGCGGCTCGAGCGCGCTCACCAGGGCGAGGACGAGAGACACCGCCGCCGCCAGCCGCCAGCCGTAGCGCCGCATCCAGTCCATGGGCGACACAGGACGGTAGCAGTGGGTCCGGACCCCGCAAGAAAGCCGCCGCTCAGACCGGCATCAGCCTCTGCAGCCGCTCCGGCTCCTCACCCAGCCACCGGGGGTGCTCGGCCGTGGAGTCGAAGAGGGAGCTGGTCTTGAAGGGCTCGTACCTGCCCTCCTCCGCCGCCCTCCGCGTCCTGGCAAGGAGAGTCCGCACCGCCGACTTGCTCAGGGGCCGGAAGGAACGCGCGGTGTGGAGGGCCTGTTCGAGGACCTTCATGCTGTCGCAGCCGGTGATGACCACCGAGGTGGGAAGGCTCAGGGCGTACTGGAGGCACTGCACCGCGGTCACCGTCCGCGACTTGAGGATGATGCCGTTGGCCATGCTCTTCATCCCCAGCACGCCGATGCGCTGCCGCACCAGCTCGGGGAGCACGACCCTCTCGAAGCTGCGGTAGTGCGCGTCCATGACGTTGAGGGGCATCTGCACGGCGTCGAACCGGAACCCGTGCGCGCGTGCGACCTCCAGCATGTGGAGGTGGATGCGAGGGTCCTTGTGGCCGGTGAAGCCGATGAAGCGCAGCTTCCCCGCCTTGCGCGCCTCGACCAGCGCGGCGTTCGCGCCGTCGCGCTCGAAGATCCGATGCGGATCCTCGAAGCGGATCACCTCGTGGTGCTGCACGAGATCGATCCGGTCCGTCCGGAGCCGCCGGAGCGACTCGTCGAGCTGTCGCGCAGCCTCGCGTCTCGACCGGCCGTCGATCTTGGTCATCAGAAAGGCCCTCTCCCGGTAGCCACCGCGGAGCGCCTTCCCCATCCGCTTCTCGCTCTCGCCGCCGTTGTAGTCCCAGGAGTTGTCGAGGAAGTTGATCCCCTCGTCGAGCGCGCGATGGACGATGCGCTCGGCGAGGCGGGCACCCACTCCGGGCAGGGCGAGGTGCCAGCCGCCGAGGCCGATCGCCGAGACCCGTTCTCCCGTCCTTCCGAGCTCGCGGAGAGGGATGTCTCCCGGACCTGCTCCGTTCCCGACCATGCGACACCTCCGCTCCCTGACCGCCTGAAGCTAGGGAGGGTGGGTCGCGGGTGCTCAGCGGGCGGGCTTCCGGAGGGCCTCGTCGATGAGCGGCTCCAGCGTCCCGCTCTCTGCCACCCCGGCATAGACGGACACCACCCGTCCGTCCCGGCCGATGATCAGCGTGGTCGGGAGCAGGCCGATCTTACCGAACGCGGTCTGCCCGCTCCGGAGCGCGTCGTCCGCCACCAGCACCGGAAACCGCAGGCCCAGCTGGTCGGCGAACGGGCGAAGGACCTGTGGCCCCTCGAGGTCCATCCCCACCGCGATGGCGACCAGACCCCGGGCCTGAGCGTGGTCGTAGATCTCTTGCAGCCGGGGAGCGGTGGCGATGCAGGGGAAGCACCAGGTGGCGAGGAACTGCACCACCACCACCTTGCCCCCGAGCTGGCTCCCGTCGAGCCACCCGCCGCCGAGGACCGGAAGTCGCTGAAGCTCCGCCACGTACGGCGAGGCATCCACCTTGGGCGGCGGATTGCCGGACTGGCCCGCACACCCGGCCATCCAGAGCCCGAGCACGACGATGGCTCCGGCCGCCTGGCGCCTCGTTTCCGCCATCAGGCCCGCGGC
>DASXGF010000118.1:0-1733 GCA_036489275.1 Myxococcaceae bacterium
CGGGGTGTCTCCCGCCACCTCGACCGACAGCGGCAATGCCATGCCGGGCACCGGTTGCGCGAGGTTCATCTGCGGCGCGACCGGAACGCTCTTGCCGAAGAGCTGCGCCCAACCCTCGGCCATGGTCAGCGGCCGCTGCTCGCGCTTCTTCTCCCCCTGCAGCTCGGCCGAGAGGAGGCCGGCGCCCTCGGTGGAGAACTTGTAGTGCACGAGCTTCCGGTTCACCTCGAGCGTCCGGGCTGCGGGACCTTCCGGGGGAGCGCCTCCCGCCGACGGGGCGACCGGAGGCGGA
Source organism: Myxococcaceae bacterium (assembly GCA_036489275.1). Lineage (GTDB taxonomy): Bacteria > Myxococcota > Myxococcia > Myxococcales > Myxococcaceae > RPRB01. Next base: position 293 of record DASXGF010000118.1, read on the forward strand.
GCCGTCACCGGAGCTGGGGCGACGGGCGCGGAGGCCACGGTGCCCGCATCGACGGCGGCGGTGGCATGCGGCGGCGCCGGGCTCGGCGCGAACCACGTCATGTACACGGCGGTCAGCAGGAAGATGAGCCCAAAGGCCACCGCCGTGCGCTTCTGCGATTGGTTCTCCACGGAGTGTCAGATCCTCCCTGGGCGGGGCGGGACAGGGTCGAGCCCCCCGGGGTTGAAGGGGTTGCACCGGCCGAGACGCCGGAGGGCGAGGACGAAGCCTCGGAAGGGTCCGTGCTCGTGGAGCGCAACGAGCGCATACGCCGAGCACGAGGGATGGAACCGGCACGCCCGCGGCAGCAGCGGGGAGATGGTCCACCGGTACAGGTGGATGGGCAGCGAGAGCAGGAAGGCGAGCAGCTTCAACGGATGCTTTTCTCTAACGCGGAGAGAAGGGCGTCCGCGGCGCATTCCAGCGTCGCGTAGCTGGCTTCCCTGGCACTCGGACGGGCCACCACCACCAGGTGCATTCCTCCTGGCCATCGGTCGCGCCGCTTGCGAAACAGGTCGCGCAGCCGACGTCGAACGGCGTTTCGAACCACCGCCGCTCCCACCTTGCTCGACACCGTGAGTCCGAGCCGGGACCTTCCGTCCGGGCTCGCCGCCACCAGACCCACCAACGGGCCGGCAGCCACCTTCTTCCCCCGCTCCTGGACCTCCAGGAAGTCGCGGCGCTTGAGGAGGCGAGCCTCCCTGGGAAACGCCTCGGGCAACCCTACTTCTTGGCCGCGGAGACGGCCAGCCGCTTGCGGCCCTTCGCCCGGCGACGACGGAGCACGTCCTGACCGGCACGGGTGCTGTTGCGCTTCCGGAAGCCGTGGGTGCGGTTCCGCTTCAACTTTGACGGCTGGTACGTGCGCTTCGACACGGGGCGATGCTCCGGGATGAACTTCGAATGCGACTCTGGGGAGGGCCGCGCGCATAACCCAGGCCGCGCGATCGAGTCAATGAGGGGCGGATGACGGATCGACGCGGACCCGACGCATAGCGAGCAGTTTTTGATCCCCAACCGGCCGCCGGAAGTCGTACAACTCGCCCCCCGCCCCCGCACCACAGGACCGGTGGTTTTCCTCCCGAGGTCCCCTTCTCGTGTCGGCTTCTCCCGAGCAGTCCCCCGTGCCCGCAAGCGCCGATGAACTTTGGGAAAAGACGCTCGCTCTGCTGCGCGAGGACGGCAAGTCGTATGCCCTGACCTGGCTCGACCGGATGCAGGCGCTCGAGGTGAAGGACGGGACGTTGATCCTCGGCGTGCCCGACCGCTTCTTTCGCGACTGGGTGGACGATCACTACCGGCCGCTCCTCGAGGACGCGATTACCCGGGTCCATGGCGGAACGATGGGGCTCGGTTACGAGGTCGTGGGGACCTCGCAGACGGAGGCGGGCGCCCAGGCGTC
>DASXGF010000227.1:0-6611 GCA_036489275.1 Myxococcaceae bacterium
CGTGTTCGCCAGACGTGGCGAGGCAGCCCCGTGCACGCGCACCCCCGGGCGCACGTCCAGCACCGAGCGCTCGAAGCGAGCCCGCAGCGCTTCGAGACGTGCCACCTCCGCCGCCCGCTCGGCCTCCGCCAGCTCGAGCGCCAGCGCCGCCGCCTCGCAGAGCACCACCGCCGGCGTTCCTCCGCGCAGCCCACCTTCCTGGTGACCGGGCACCAGCGGTTCCAGTGCCACGCCGCGCCGCACCGTCAGGATGCCCACGCCCGCTGGCCCCCCGAACTTGTGGGCCGAGTAGGCCACGGCGTCCGCCTCCGAGGCCGGCGACACCCGGCCCGGGCCCTGCACCGCATCCACGAAGGTCGCCACCCCCCGCGCACGCGCCAGACCCACCACCTCGTCCGCGGGCTGGAGCACTCCGGTCTCGTTGTTCGCCGCCTGGAGCGCGCACAGCGCCGCGCCCCCGGCGAGCGCCTCCTCGAAGGCCGCCGGCCCGATCCGCCCATCGGCCCCCGGTCGCAGCTGGAGCACGGGCGTTCCCCGGCGCTCGGCCGCGAGGAGCACGCACGGGTGCTCGATGGCGCTCGTCACCAGCCTTCCCCCACGCCCGAGCCCGAGCACCGCGGTCGCGCACGCCTCCGAGCCCGACGCGGTGAACAGCACCTCTCGAGCCGAGCGTCCCACCACGCGCGCAACCCGCGCTCGCGCCGCGTCGAGTCGGGCCCTCGCCGCCCGCCCCGCCCCGTGCACGCTGCTCGGGTTCCCCGCCGGCTCGCGGCGAAACGCCTCGGCAAGGAACTCGGCCACCTGGGGGTGGAGCGGGGTCCCAGCGTTGTAGTCGAGGTAGGTCACCGCTCCAGCGCGGCGCTCTTCCCGGCCAGGAGCAGCGAGCGCGGGCGCTCACCCTTCACGCCGAACGCATCGAGGAACGCCCGGGTCAGTTCGCGCCGCAGCGCCAACGCCGCCCGCCCCGCCGGCAATGGCAGTCGGGCACCCGCCATGCTGCCGTGGCCACCCGCGGAGCCGCCGCGGTTCTCGCAGATGTCGCGAATCAGCCGGCCGGCGTTCATCCGTCGGTCTCGCACCCGGAGTGAGACATAGAGCTGCCCGCGGAAGGTCCCCAGCGCCAGCGACCACTTCAATCCCTCGAGAAAGCTCAGCCGCTCCGCCACCTCGGCCACCATGTCGGGCGAGTACACCTCGCCCAGGTCCACGGTCACCACCGCCTGGCCGTACAGCCGCGCCCGCCCGATGGCCGAGTGGTACAGCCGGAAGTACTCCGGCGGCATATCCGGATGCTCGATGCGTCCGAGGAGGTGCTTCTCCACCCGCGGGAACAGCCACATGTAGGCTTCGACGTCCGCCGGCGTCGTCTGGCGCCCCAGGTCCCGGCTATCCGTCTTGATGCCGTAGAAGAGCGCCGTTGCCACCTCGACCGTGGGCTCGAGCTTCGCGGCCCGCAGGTACTCCACCAGCATCGTCGACGTCGCCCCGTACTCGCCGCCGACGTCGGCAAAGGGCGCGATCAGGCTCTCGTCCCTGAGCGGGTGGTGGTCCAGCACCACCTCCACCGGATACTGCGCAGGCACCGAGTGGTTCCCCACCGGCGGCTGCGTATCGACCAGGGCCAGCAGGTCATGCTCGTCGAAGACCACCTGGCTCACCGGACTGATGGGCAGCCTGAGCACCTTCACGAGGGCGAGGTTCTCGGACCGGCCGATGATTCCCCCGTACACCACCCGCGCCTCCACCCCGGCGCGCTTCTCGAGGAGAAACGCCAGCGCCACCGCGGAGGCGATGCTGTCGGGGTCCGGATTGTCGTGGGTCAGAACCAGCACCCTCTGGCGTCCTCGCGCCAGCTTCAGGAGCTCGTCGAGCTTGCTCCGGATCGGCAGCTCGGCGAGCACGCGTTCCGGACTGGGGGGGTCCTCGGCCTTGGTACGACTCGAGCTCGAGGAGGATGAAGCTGACGGCATGGCGGCCTTTTACTTCCGGATCAACGAATGGAGAAGCCGGAGCCCCCGTCTATAACGGCCTGGATCCGGGGTTTCCAGGACCGCCGGCGTGTGTAGAAAACGCGCGTCGTTGACCAAATATCGAAAGGCTGGAAGACCCATGGTCCCCCGGCCGATGTTTGCATGCCGGTCCACCCGGGCCCCCCGGGGCCTCAGGCTGTCGTTGAGGTGGAAGCAACGAATGCGCCGCCGCCCAAACCGGCGGACCGCCTCGTCCATGACCGCTTCGGTTCCGGCCTCGCTGGACAGGTCATATCCGGCGCTGAAGAGATGGCAGGTGTCCAGGCAGACGCCGACCCGCCCGGGCGCATCGACCCGGGAGAGGATTTCCTCGAGATGCTCGAGTCGATGTCCGAGGCAGTTCCCCTGTCCGGCGGTGACCTCGAGGCAGACCCGGACCGAGACGTCCGACAGCTCGCGGTGCACCTCGTCGAGGGCCTGGGCCACCAGCCGCAGCCCGTGCCGGGTCGACGGATGCGACCCCGGATGGAAGACCAGGGATGGGATGCCGAGCGCCTCGCAGCGCAGCAGCTCCTCGCGCATGGCCCCGAGGCTGCGCCCGCGGACCACTGGATCCTCGGACGCGAGGTTCACCAGGTAGCTGCCGTGGGCGATGGCTGGAACGCCGGTGGCGCGAGCGGCACGGCGGAAGGCGCGGCGCTCTTCTGGCTCGAGCGGGGGCGAGGACCAGGCCCGACCCGACCTCGTGAAGATCTGGAGCGAGCGTGCGCCGTGCTCGGCCGCGCGACCGAAGGCGAGCGAGACCCCGCCCGCGACCGACTCGTGCGCTCCGAGCTTCACGGCCCGCGGATCAGTTGATCGCCCGGTACCGCCGCGCCTGATCGCGGTAGAACTTGAGACCATTGTCGAGCGAGTTCTCCATCGCGTCCATCATCAGGACCCGGAACGATGCGGGGGTGCCGCGGAACGACTCGTAGTACCGCTGCCGGTCGATGGAGTGGATGATGCACGGCAGGTAGCTGTGCCGGGCGAGGATGAGGTTGGACGTCATCCGCGCGACCTTCCCCGAGTGCTCGCTGAACGGGAACACCTGGAGGAACTGGAACTGGAACGTCGCCGCCTGCTTGATGGGGTGGTACTCGCGGAACTCGGTGGTCCCGGTGAACTCGATGAGCTTGTCGAGCAGCCCCTGGATCTTGGCCGGCTGGGCAATGTCGTGGAAGTAGGTGCGGTGGAGCGGCATGTCCTTTCGGAGGCCCGCGCGCTCCCGCTCCTTGGCCAGCTCCTTCTCCGTCCGCTCGCGCCGCTCGAGCTGCGCCCGCATCGCCTGAGCCTCGGGCGTGTTGCCGAGGAGCAGGTCGTGAATCCGCTTCACCGTCGCCATCGGTACGGCCGAGGCCTTGCGCCCGGAGGTATGCGCCTCCTCGCGGATGTAGTCGATGGCCGCCTTGTGGTTGCGGATGTCGAGCACGGCCGGGAGCAGTGAGGCCTCGGGCGGAGCGCCGCTCGGGTCCAGGCCCGCGGCCAGCTCCTGCTCGTTGTACACGACGCCCTCCAGGGCGTTGTCGTGGTACACCCAGGCCCGCTCGAAGCGCGCCATGAACGCCGCCGCTTTCGGGTGCTCGGAGAGGAGCTCCCGCAGCGCGTCGTTCTTGTCGTCGATGTCCTGGTAACGTTCCTTCAAGGGGGGGAGGGGGCGCGGCGGAGGGCGGGGGAGGCTAATCGCCTCGGACGCACTGCGCAAGGGCCGACCGACCGTTCACCCGCTCGGACCACGTCTCAGAGAACTCGTCTGGACACGTCCGGCGAGAGCCGAAACGACGTCTCAGAGACCTCGCTTTCACGAGTGGGCGCAGCCGGCGGGCGTTCGTGGAGAACTCGTTTCTCGGCCTCGAAGGCCCGGAAGATCTCATTTTCTGGACCCAGTCCGTGAGGACGGGCGCTGACGATGTCTCAGAGAACTCGCTCGAGAGAAGTCGTTCAGACGTAGGTCAGCCACTCCGCGTACCGGGGTTCCTGCCCCCGGACCACGCGGAAGTAGGTCTCCTGGACCTGCTTCACCACCGATCCAACCGTGCCCGTCCCGATCCGCCGGTTGTCCACCTCCCGCACCGGGGTGATCTCTGCCGCCGTCCCGGTGAAGAACACCTCGTTCGAGATGTACAGCGCATCCCGCGTGAAGGTGACCTCCTCCACCGGGTGCCCCATGTCCTTCAGGATCCGGAGCACCGACCGCCGGGTGATGCCCGCGAGGATCGGCGAAGACAGCGGCGGCGTCCGCACGATGTCCTTCTTGTTCACCATGAAGATGTTCTCTCCCGACGCCTCGGCCACGAAGCCCGAGATGTCCAGGAGGATCGCCTCGTCATAGCCAGCCTGCACCGCCTCACGCTTGGCGAGGATGCTGTTCACGTACTGGCCGGTGATCTTCCCCCGCACCATGTTCACGTTCACGTGCATGCGGGTGAAGCTCGAGACCTTCGCCCGGATGCCGTCCTTCATCCCCTTGTCGCCCAGGTACGCCCCCCAGTCCCACGCGGTGATCGCCACCCGCGTCGGGTTCACCGCCCCCAGCCCCATCGCACCGTCGCCCATGAAGGCGATCGGCCGGAGGTACGCCCCGTTGGCGAACCGCTGCCGCTGCACCCGGAGCACCTCGAGACATGCCTCGCAGAGCTGCTCCTCGGAGTATGGGAGCTGCAGCTGGATGATGTGACACGAGTCGGCGAACCGCTTCATGTGCTCCCGCAGCCGGAACACCGCCAGCCGCCCGTCTTGCGTCTTGTAGGCACGGAGCCCCTCGAACACCCCCAGCCCATAGTGCAGAGCGTGGGTCATGACCGGCACCTGCCCCTGCGCCCAGGGGATGATCTTCCCGTCGAGCCAGATGCTGTCTGCGGTGAGGGTCGCGTTGGAGGTCGAGCTCATGTCGGTGCTGCACCACCGCACGCCGCGGGCCCCGCAGTCAAAGCCTTCACGAAGGCCGGGACTGCGCCAGTCGCGCCGCCCAGGTGAGGATGCTCAGCTCCCGGAGCGCCTCGGTGCAGCCCGGATTGCACTCCACCGCCTTCTCGTACTCGCCCTGCGCGTCCGCGTTCTGGCCCAGCGCCTTGTGGACGTGGCCCTTGTAGAGGTGCGCCCGGTCCAGCGTCGGGCTCCGGTCCACCGCCTCCGCGAGCAGCGTCAGCGCCTGTCGCCCGGCGCCGTCGTCGCCCGGCGCCCGGGCATGCGTGGTCCAGCCCAGGAGTGCCAGGAACTCTCCCTCTTCCGGTTGCAGCCGCACCGCCTCGGCGAACGCGGCGTGCGCCCTCGGGACGTCCCCCGCCGCGAGCAGCTGCTCGCCCCGCCGGAACGCGCTCTCCGCCTCCAGCATCCGCCCCACCGCCTCGCCCACCTCGTGCTTGACCCCGCCTGCCCGCAGCTCGGCCTCGTACCGAGCGCGGGCCCCTGGCTCGATCAGCGTGTCGTGCGCCTTCCCCACCAGCTCGGCGATCTGGTGAACCACCGTCTCCACCTCTGCCGAGCCGACCGGGCCGTCCACCCGGTACTCGCGGAGCAGCTCGACCGCCGCCGACCGCACTGCCTCCGGGGGAGCGTCGCGTCGCAGGCCGAGCAGCTCGAAGTAGTCCATCCGCCGCATCGCCGCGAGAGTCCCGAGGAGCCGCTCACGCAGGTGCCGGTCGTCGTCGTCGCTGGCAAGGACCTCGTCCTCGAGCTCCAGCACCTCCTCGTCGTCGTCCCAGGGCCGATCGCCGGGCGGTACCATCGACGTCTCCGCCGGAGGGACCGGCGGCGGCCCGACGCGGCGCTCGGTTCGGAGCTCCACCATCTGCGAGGCCAGGAGCGCGTACAGGAAGCGATCCGTGTCCAGCGGCGACAGGGGTCCCCGGCGCCGGAGCTCCCGCGCTGTCCGGCTGCCGTCCATCAGCGCCAGCAGCCCCGACTCCTCCTCGCCCAGCGACATGTCCTGTGCGGCGAAGAGCGGATCCGCCGCCGGGTGCACGTACTTGCCGGCGATCTCGCCGAGCGCGGCCTGCAACCGCGCCGTGTCGTAGCTCCGCTTGATGCCCTCGTGGACGATGGCCGCGGTGGACATCTGGAGACGTACCGTCTCCGCCGGCGGCTGCGCCCGGGGGTTGAACTGGAACTCGCCCCGGGGCCAGGCGAAGACCTCGAGCAGCTTCAGCCGTAGCTGCAGCTCGAGCGCGTAGCGAAGGTTGTGGGGGCTGATGCACCCCATCTCGATCAGCACCGTCCCCTGCTGGCGTCCCGACGCCTTCATCCGCTTCAGTGATTCCTCGCAGTCCGTCTCGGAGATCATCCGCTCGCGGACCATGACCCGCCCGAGGCACTCCGAGAGTCGGTTGCTCTTCACGCTCTCCGGAGCCCCGCCGCGGACGAAGACGATCTTCTTCACCTTGTCGCGCCGGAGGAGCAGGCCCCCCGTGGCCCGGCGCCGGTGCAGGTCCGCGAGCAGCTCGGGAAAGGCCCGGCCGGCGAAGGTCCCTCGGTCGGAGGAAGGGGCATCCGTGGGCGCGGCCTCGTCCTCGTCCTGGGCGCGCTCGGCGCCGGGCGAGTCGGCCGCGGTGGACTCGACGAGCGAGGCCTCGGCCTGTGCCCGTGGGTCGGCCAGGGGCTCGG
>DASXGF010000123.1:0-9000 GCA_036489275.1 Myxococcaceae bacterium
CATCCTCGGGGTGTACGAGGGAGGCATGGGCTCGTACGGCGTGGTGTTCATCGACGACCGTGCGGCAGGGCGCGGCGCGACGCTCGGCGCCCGGGTGACCGCGCTCCCGGGCGCTGGCGTCGGTGTCATCAACGCGCAGTGGGCCTCGCCGAGCTGCGAGCCGGCGCAGGACACGTTGCTGACCGTGCAGCGGTTCGAGGAGACCGGGTCTGCTGCCCTCGCCAGCCCCACCCATCTCGCCTGCTACGACCAGTCCCCGGACGTGGCCATCGCCGGCAACGCGGAGGGGCAGGTTCTGGTGCTGGCGAGCGCGTTCACCGGGACCTGGACCGGATGGGACGGCTACTGGCTCGACCGCGACCTCCGGCTCGTCCAGCGCTTCACCATCCCCGAGCTGACGGCGCCCTCTGCGAACGCGGAGCTGGTCATCGCCCCGCTCCTGGACGGCTCGTTCGTCCTCCGGCTCGGCGGGACCTGGACCTACCGCCTCCAGCCGGGTGCGACGGCCGTCGAGCCGGCGCCCTGCTGGCTCGCCTCGCGTCCGGCGACGGAGCTCGCCCTCGTCCGGGGTGGCACGGCCTACGCGTCGCTCCACCGCGGTAGCGAGGAGTGCGACAGGGTGGTGGAGGTGCTGACGCCCGAGGGGAAGACCTGCGGCTTCGTCCCGGTGAGTGGAACCGATGGCCGGTGTGAGCTCGCCGTGGGCCGGGACGGGACGCTCAGCAAGGGCGCGGTGGCGGTGGGTGGCGGAGCCGGCCAGCCCAGGAGCTGCGTCCTCGAGTTCTGGCCGGCGGCGCTCGGGCCCACCGGGAACTGAGTCAGGGCGGATATCCGGCGGCCTGGCTCCGGAGCCGTCGGCGCACGCTTTCCAGCGCGTCGCGGTACAGCGGGTCGTCCTTCTTCGAGACGGCGTCGGCGTACAGCGCCTCCGCCTCTTCCCATCGGCCGAGCGCCTCGAGCACCAGCCCGAGGTCGTAGGACGCGCCGGCGAGGTCCGGATGCCGCGCGTGCACCGAGGCGAACGACTCGCGCGCCTCCTCCAGATCTCCGCGGGTCGCGGCGGTGACCCCGGGCTGGAGCAGGGGACTGTCCACCTCCATCTCCACCTCCTCGACGCGGGGCCGCGGCGCGAGCGCGCGGAGCAGATCGTCCACCGCGCGGAGCGCCGATTCGAGGAGGAGCTGCGACTCGCCGGCGTGCGAGACGTCGGAGGCACTCTCGGTCCCCTCGACGAGCCCGCCGGTCTCGTACGGCTCGCTCCAGGGGCCATCGGGAGTCCGCGCCACCCGCGTGAGGAGCCGCACCCGCGCCTGCGGCTCGATGCCGCCGCCGGAGGTCTTCGGGGAGGCGAAGCTCCACTCCGGCACGTCGATGGAGACGTAGGCGCGCCGTCCGCTCGCATCCACGGCGTCCCCGGGCTTCCACGCCTCCACCTGAAACCACCCCTGCCGTGCGGCCCGACCCTTCAGGGTGTGGACGACGACCTCCGGTGCGTCGCCGGGTCCGTCCACCCGCACCAGCGAGAGCACACGCGCCTTCGGCCCCAGGTCCACCACCGCAGGCGCCGGACGGGCGACCCGCAACGTCGGTGCGCACGCTCCGAGGAGGAGCAGAGCCCCGAGCGCGCTACGGCATCCTCCCCACCGCATCCATCCCAAAGGTCAGCTCCGCCTGCCACGGTCCCGCCGGGAACCCGTCCAGCACCAGGACGCGATCGAGCGCCCGGAGCGTCTCCATCCCCAGTCTGCCGAACTCCACGCCGAGCGCCGGCGGAGTCCTGGGCCTGGACGTTCCGCCGGTCAACCACACCGCCGCGCCATGGAGCAAGAGGCGTCCGCTGTCGAGCTGCAGCTCGAGGAGCACCGGCACGCCGAGCCGGGCTTCCCTCGGCAGCTCGCCCGACTCGAGCTCGACGCCGGCGCCGCCGCGGGAGAGGTCACGCACGCTCCATGACTGCGTCGTGCCCTGCGCCTTGAGGTGCACCGGCACGCGCGGGTAGCGCCGCGACTTCTCGTGGCGGTGGGCCTCGAAGAGCTTGAGCAGCGCCGCATCGAGGCCTTTCCGGCTCCGGCCCGGCACGTACCGGATGTTCAGGAAGTACTCGCCCGAGGCCGCGCGGCGGACATCCACGACCTCGCCCAGCACTTCGACGGGATGCGAGACCGACTCGGCGGTGAGCTCGAAGAGGAACTTCGTGCCGCGCTCGAGCGGCCGCTGGCTCGGGAGCGAGACCCCGCCCTTGCCGACGCTCTTGGTGAACGCCTGGAGCAGAGATTCCGGGCTCCGATACGAGATCCGGAGCCGGACCGGCTGGACCGAGTGTGGAGCGTCCGGAACGTTCATCGGCGGACGGCAAAGCTCCCGGAAAGTCGAGGGACCCACAAGGCCTGCCTGGGTAGGGCCCCCACTCTTTCTGGATCAGCCGTGGAAAGAAGTGGTATGGAGTGGATCAGCAGGGATCTCCAGCGGCAGGTCATCGCGTGTTCCGGGGCGTCTACGAGCACCACATCGACCCGAAGGGGCGAACCAGTCTTCCGGCCAAGCTCCGGGAGACGCTGGTGGGCGCCTACGACGAGCGGCTCATCGTCACGACCGCGCTCGACCCCTGTCTGCACGCCTATCCCGTGCGCGAGTGGGAGCAGCTCGAGGCCTCCCTCGCGACGCGGAACCCGATGGAGCCCGGCGTGAAGACGCTGATGCGGCTCTACGTGGCACCGGCCCAGGAGTGCCTGCTCGACAAGCTGGGCCGGATCCTGATCCCGCCCGCCCTGCGTTCGCACGGCGCCTTGGAGAAGGACGTGGTCTGGGCGGGAATGGTGAAGGTCATCGAGCTGTGGAGCCGGGACGGCTGGCGCAAGGCGCAGGACGACGCGCGCGGCGCTGCCGACTCGGCCGACGTCATGCGCGTGCTCACCGAGCTGCGCCAAGGAAGGGAGCAATCGTGACCAAGGCGGCGAAGAAGGCGAGGCAGGTGGAGTTCGAGCCCCCTCTGAAGCTCAAGCACACCACCCTCTCCTGCATGGGCGAGCTGGACCGGGACGCGCTCCGCGCGATCCGCGACCGGATGCTCCGCCTGCTGGACCAGGGGTGCGTGTGGCTGGTGCTCGACCTGAGCGACGTGAGCCACATCGACTACCGGGGCGTGCCCTGGCTCGTCTCGCAGGCCGAGGAGTACCGGGCCCGGGGCGGCGACGTGAAGCTCGCCGGCGTCTCGCGGTACCTCCAGGCCATCCTCCGTGCGGCGGGCGCGCACGACGCGTTCGAGATCTACACGGACGCCGGTGACGCCCGCGCGGCGCTGAGCCAGGGCCACAACGCCTGGCTGCACTGACGCCCGCGGCTTCCCTTGTCGTTCGTCCACGCAACCGTCCTCCGTGACGAGGTGGTGCAGCTCTTGAAGCCGGCTTCCGGAAAGCGACTGGTCGACGCGACGCTCGGAGGCGGCGGGCACGCCGAGGCCCTGCTCGAAGCCGGCGCCGAGGTGATCGGAGTTGATCGCGATCCCACCGCCATCGCCGCCGCCCGGACCCGCCTCGGCGGCTCGGACCGGTTCCGCGCCATCGAGGGCCGCGCCGGCGAGCTCGAGGCGCTGCTCGGCCCGATGGACCTGCTCCCGGTGGACGGGTTGCTGCTCGACCTCGGGGTCAGCAGCCCCCAGCTCGACACCCCCGGACGGGGCTTCAGCTTCCAGGTCGACGGGCCCCTGGACATGAGAATGGGAGCCACCGGCGAGACCGCGGCGGAGCTGATCGCGCGGCTCCCCGAGCCCGAGCTGGCCGCGGTGCTGCGGGAGCTCGGCGAGGAGCCCTTCTCCCGGCCCATCGCCAGGGCCCTGAAGCAGGACCGGCCGGAGACGACGCTGGCCGCGGTCGAGTCGGTGAAGCGGACCGTCCCCCGCAAGGCCTGGCCCTCGAAGGTGCACGTCGCGACGCGGACCTTCCAGGCGCTGCGCATCGCGGTGAACGACGAGCTGGGCGAGCTGGACCGGGTCCTCGGCGCGCTTCCGCGGCTGCTCCGCGTCGGTGGCCGGGCGGCGGTCATCGCCTTTCACAGCCTCGAGGACCGCGCGGTGAAGCAGGCCTTTCGCACGCTGGAGGGGCGCTGCACCTGTCCCCCCGGGCTACCGGTCTGCGCTTGCGGCGCGCTGGGCACGTTCCGGGTCCTGACCCGGCGGGCGGTGCAGGCGTCGGATGCAGAGGTGGAACGCAATTCCCGGGCGCGCAGCGCGCGGCTCCGGGGCGTGGAGAGGGTGGCATGAGCCGGAAGTCGGGGAAGGGGCGCCGGGTCTCGCTCGGCGCAGTGCTGGGGCAGATGCTTCCGGTGGTGATGTGCTTCGGGCTGCTCGGCGCGGTGGGCATCCTCCACGTCGCCTCGCGCAGCCAGGTGGTGGACGCGGCATACCGGCTGTCGGCGCTGGAGTCCGAGAGCCGTACCCTCGCCCTGGCCAACGACCGGCTGAAGCTCGAGCTCGCGACCCTGAAGCGCCCCGCCCGGCTCGAGGCCATCGCCCGCGGTCAGCTGGGGATGGCGCCGCCCGATGCCTCGGTGGTCGACTCTGTCGCCGCGCGGCCGGGAGCCGTCGCGACGCGCGGCGCCGAGGGTCGCCGCACGCTGGCCGATCGCCGAATGCCACGATGATTCCCCGACGGTCCACCGAGCGTGGACGTCCTCCGGCGGAGCTCACCCGCTGGACCCGGGCGCGGGTGCTGGTCATGGGCGGTCTCCTGATGGCCGCGCTCGGGGCGACGCTGGTGCGCGCGGCCAGCCTGCAAGTCATCCAGCGCGCACGGCTCGCGTCGATGGCCTCGGACCAGTCGGTGCGGGAGATGGAGATCCCCGCCCGCCGCGGCGACATCTACGACCGCCGCGGCATCCCGCTGGCCCAGAGCGTGGAGGTGGACTCGCTCTGGCTGGACCCGTCGATGGTCGCCGACCTGCACCGCGCTGCGAAGGACCTCGCCCGGGTGCTCCGCCTCGACCCCTCGGATCTCGAGGCCCGTCTCTCCCGCGGCCGTCGCTTCGCCTGGGTGAAGCGCCAGGTGACTCCGCAGGAGGTCACTGCCGCGCAGCGCCTCGAGGTCCCCGGCCTCGGCGTGGCCAAGGAGCCGAAGCGGTTCTACCCGCAGCGCGAGCTCGGCGCGCAGGTGCTGGGCATGGTCGGCACCGACGGGCACGGCCTGGAGGGGCTCGAGCTGGCCTTCGAGGACGAGCTGTCCGGTCAGAGCGAGAAGTTCGAGGGCACGCGCGACGCGCGCGGGCGGAACCTCCTCCTCCAGGGCGCGCCGGAGGCCGTCGGCCGGCAGGGAGCGACCGTCACCCTCACCATCGACCGCCAGGTGCAGTACGTGGCGGAGAAGGCCCTCGACCGCGCGGTGGAGGAGAGCAAGGCCATCGGCGGGATGCTGGTGGTGCTCGATCCGCGGAGCGGAGAGCTGCTGGCCCTCGCCCAGAGCCCACGCTTCAACCCCAACGCGCCGTCGCCGGGAATCGCCTCCGGGGCGGTCCGCGATCGCCCGGCGCTGGACCTCTTCGAGCCCGGGAGCACCTACAAGGCCTTCGTCGCCGCGGCGGCGCTGGACGAGCACACCATCCGTCCCGAGGACGCCTTCGACTGCGAGGGCGGCAGCTGGGAGGTGGGCCGGCACGTCATCCACGACACCCATCCGCACGGGATGCTGAACATCGGCCGCATCCTCGCCGTCTCCTCGAACATCGGCGCGGCCAAGGTAGCGCAGCGGATGGGGCGGGAGGGCATGATGCGGACCGCCCGCCGCTTCGGCTTCGGGGAGAAGACCGGGCTCGCGCTTCCGGGCGAGGGCAGGGGCAGCATTCCCTACCCCAAGGCCGACGTGACGCTGGCGACCCAGGCGTTCGGCCAGGGCCTGAGCGCGACCGCGGTACAGGTGGCCGCGGCCTACGGAGCGCTGGCGAACCGGGGCATCCTGATGCGGCCGTACCTCGTCTCGCGGGTCACCGACCCGGACGGGGTGGTGCTCCTGGAGAACCAGCCCACCCAGGTCCGACAGGCGGTGAGCGAGCGGACCGCCCGGGCGGTGGTGCAGATGCTGGAGGGCGCGGTCCAGAAGGACGGGACCGCGCCGCGGGCGGCCCTCGAGGCCTACCGGGTGGCCGGCAAGACCGGCACGGCGCAGAAGCCGGACCCGGTGGCCCGCGGCTATTCCGAGAAGCGGATCGCCAGCTTCGCCGGCATCGCCCCCTCGGACGAGCCGCGGCTGGTCGTCTACGTCGTGGTCGACGAGCCCAAGACCGACGTGTACGGAGGCCTGGTCGCCGCCCCGGCGTTCAAGGAGGTCGCCACGGCGGTTCTTCCCTACCTGGGCGTCCCACCGTCGCTTTCCGTGCTTGCCACCGCCAAGAAGGTTCCCAACCCACCCCCGATGCAGGTAAAGGAGGAGCCCGCCGCGGCCCAGCCGGTCACAGAGCGGCTGGAGCAGGGGAGTGTGTCGGTCCCGAACGTGCAAGGACAGGTCGGTCGTGATGCCGTGGCGCGCCTGCTGGCGACCTCCCTGGAGCCCAGACTTCGTGGCAGTGGACGGGTGATGGTGCAGTCACCGGCCCCCGGCGCGCACGTGGCGCGTGGGGCGAGAGTGACGCTCGAGCTGGGCGCCGCACCCTGAGCAAGGACTTGCGTACATGAAGTTGACCGAAGTGTTGTCGGGGATTGGTGCCGAGCAGCAGTCCGGCTCGCGGGCGTCGCTGGAGATCACCGGCGTCGCACACGACTCGCGGAAGGTGAAACCGGGCGATCTGTTCGTCGCGATCCCGGGGGCCACCGCCGACGGGGCGAACTTCGTCGCCGACGCCAAGCAGAAGGGCGCTCTGGCGATCGTCGCGCAGCGGCCGGTGCAGGCTGACGGCCCCGTGTTCCAGGTGACGAACGCGCGGCAGGCCCTCGCGCTGATCGCCTCGAACTTCTACCGGAAGCCCACCAGCGAGCTGATGCTGCTCGGGGTCACCGGGACCAACGGGAAGACGACGACCACCTGGCTCCTCGAGGCCATCTGTGCGGCCGGCGGAGCAGCCACCGGTCGGATCGGGACCATCGACACCCGGTTCGCCGGGCGCTCGCTCGAGCCGACGCACACCACGCCCGACGCGCTCGCGCTCCACGCGCTGTTCCGCGAGATGGTCGACGCGGGGACGGACACGGTGGTGATGGAGGTCAGCAGCCACGCGCTCGATCAGGACCGGGTGCATGGCCTCGTCTTCCGCGCCGCAGGCTTCACCAACCTCAGCCGGGATCACCTCGACTACCACCCGGACATGGAGACCTACTTCCAGGCGAAGCGGAAGCTGTTCAGCGAGAACCTCAGCCCGGGCGGGGTCGCGGTGGTGAACGGTGACGACACCTACGCCGCGCGGCTCTACAACGAGGTCCGCTCGAGCAAGCGGATGGCCTGGAAGTTCAGCCGGAACGGCGGGGAGATCTCCGCCGCCGGCGTCGAGTACTCGGTGGCTGGCATCAAGGCGATCCTCAAGACGCCCGCGGGGGACATCCCCATCCAGTCGGCCCTGGTGGGCCCGCACAACCTCGAGAACATCCTCGCCGCCGCGGGCATGGCCCTGGGGGCGGGCTTCAGTCGCCAGGACGTGAAGGAGGGCATCGCCCGGATGAAGGGCGTCCCCGGGCGGATGGAGCGCATCGAGTCCGACGGTCGGGTGGCGCTGGTCGACTACGCCCACAGCGACGACGCGCTCCGGCGCTCGCTCGAGGCCGCCCGCACCCTGGCTCGCGGGCGGGTGGTGGTGGTGTTCGGTTGCGGAGGCGACCGGGACAAGGGCAAGCGCCCGCTCATGGGTCAGGTCGCGGCGGAGAACGCGGACCTGGTGGTGGTCACCAGCGACAACCCGCGCACCGAGGAACCGGACGAGATCATCTCCCAGGTCACCGCCGGGGTGGAGAAGGCCGGCCTGCGCCGGATGAGCGCCGGCAAGGCCAAGAGCGGAGAGCGCGGCTACCTGGTGGACGCCGACCGTCGCGCGGCCATCGAGCTCGGTGCCTCGCTCCTGAAGGAAGGCGACGTGCTGCTCGTCGCCGGCAAGGGCCACGAGGGGTACCAGATCATCGGCACGGAGAAACGGCCCTTCGACGACGTGGCCGAGGCCCGCGCCGCGCTGGAAAAGGCCCGGGCCGCCTGACGCCGCCGCCGATGGCCGCCGAGCCCCGGTTCAGCCACGCCGAGGTCGTCGCCGCCACCGGGGCACGCCCCACCGCGGCGCCGCGGGCGCCGTTCGAGGGCGTCTCCACCGACTCGCGGACCCTCGCTCCCGGCGCGCTGTTCGTCGCGCTGCGCGGCGAGCGCTTCGACGCCCACGGCTTCCTGGCCGACGTCGTCGCCCGGGGTGCGGCGGGCGCGGTCACCCAGGGCGGACATCCCCGGGCAGCGGTGCCTCCCGGCTTTCCGCTCTACGAGGTGGAGGACACGCTGCAGGGGCTGGGCGGGCTCGGGCGCTTCCACCGCCGCCGCTTCACCCTGCCGCTCGGCGCGGTGGGTGGCAGCAACGGGAAGACCACCACCAAGGAGATGGTGGGCGCCATCCTCGCCGTCCGTGGCGCGGCGCTGAAGACCGAAGGGAACCTCAACAACGAGGTGGGGCTGCCGCTGACCCTCTTCCGCCTCGGGTCCGAGCACGTGGCGGCGGTGGTCGAGCTGGGGATGAATCACCCCGGCGAGATGGCCCGGCTCACCGCGGTTGCCGAGCCCGGCGCCGCGCTCATCACCACCGTGCAGCCCGAGCACCTCGAGGGGCTGGGCAGCATCGAGGGCGTGGCCGCCGCCGAGGGTGAGCTCTTCGCCGGGCTGTCCGCGGAGGCGACGGCGGTGGTCAACCTCGACGATCCCCACGTCGTCGGGCAGGGCGCGCGGGCCCGGGGACCTCGCCTCGGCTTCGGACGGGGAGCGGAGGCCGAGGTCCGCCTGGTCGAGTCGACACCGCGAGGAAAGAGCGGGCTCCGGCTGGTCATCGAGACCGCCGGGG
>DASXGF010000257.1:0-4311 GCA_036489275.1 Myxococcaceae bacterium
TCGCCGGTCCGCGCCGGGTTGACCCTGCTCCCGGCGACGGTGCTGATGATGCTCCTCTCGCCGGTCACCGGCCGCTGGGGCAAGGAGCACGGTGGTCGCTGGCCGATGGCGCTGGGCGCGGCAATCACCGCGGGCGGCTTCGTGTCCTTCCTCCTGCTCCGCCCGGGCGGGGCGTGGACCGTGGTCCTGCCGGGGGCGGTGCTTCTTGGCCTCGGCCTGTCGCTCGCGGTGGCGCCGCTCACGGTGGTGGTGCTCGACTCGGTCCGTCCCGAGCGCGCCGGCATCGCCGCCGCGGTCAACAACGCCATCGCTCGCCTGGCGGGATTGCTCGGGGTGGCCGTGGTGCCCTGGGCCGCCGGCATGTCCGGGCTGGGGAGGCAGATGGACCCCGCCCTGCTCACGGAGGGGTTCCACCGCGCGACGCTGATCTGCGCGGGGCTGTGCGTGGCCGCGTCGATCGCGTCGGTGGTCTGGGTGCCGGGGGCGCCTAGCCGAGCGCGCTGATGCCGGCCCTGGCGACCTGCTCGTCCTCGTGCGAGGCGACACCCGAGACGCCCACCGCACCGACCCAGTCGCCCTCGACCTGGATCGGCAGCCCACCCTGGACGCGGAGCTGACCGGGCATCCCGAGGAGCCCCGGCCGATCCTTCGCCATGTCCTCGACGGTCTTGGTCGGCACCCGGACCATGGCGGCGGTCCACGCCTTCCGGGTGGCGATCTCCGCGCTCTGCAGCGGGGCGCCGTCCATCCGCTCCAGCGAGAGAAGGAAGCCGCCCTCGTCCACGACGGCGATGCTCACGTTCCACTTCCGCTGCTCGGCCTCGCGGCGAGCGGCGTCGATCATCTTCCGGGCATCCGAGAGGGTGAGGGCGCGCTTGGTTCTCATGCTCCGGCCCCTTAGCGCCGCGGCACGTCGAGGGGAAGCCGTCGTGAGGCGTCCCCGCACCCCGTGGGACAAGGCATTTCGGACCCTGTAGCAGGGTGTTCCGCGACCGGGCCGAAAACGTCAGCCCACGCCCGTACGGTGGTCGGGATGGAGCTCTCCTGGGTGGCGGGAACGGGGTGTCTGGTGGCCGCGGCGGCGGTCCTGGGCTGGGTCCTGGGCAGGGCCCGGCTGGCGGCGGCCCATGCGGGGGAGCGAGCCTCTCTCGAGACCTCGCAGCAGGTCCTGGCCGAGCGGGTGCGCGCTCGCGACGCGGAGATCCAGGAGCAGCTCCGGGCCGTCCTCGCGGCCACCGCCCGGGGCGAGACGCTGGAGGATGCCCGGTCGCGGGCAGCTGCCGAGCTCGCTGCGGAGCGGGCGGCGCGGGTCGAGGAGCAGCGGGCGATGGACGAGAAGCTGCGCCTGGTCCAGGCCACCCAGGAGGAGCTGTCCGACCGCTTCAAGGCACTGTCCCACGACGCGCTGCAGGCCAACGCCCAGACGTTCCTCGAGGTGGCCAAGGCCCAGCTGGAGAAGACCCAGGAGGTGGCGAAGCTCGACCTCGACGCGCGCTCGACGGCCATCGACGTGCTGGTCGCGCCTCTCCGCGAGGCCCTGGAGAAGGTGGACGGGAAGCTCGCCGAGCTGGACCAGTCGCGCGAGCGGGCGCAGGGGGCGCTGGGAGCGCAGCTGCGGGCGCTGGCAGAGTCGCAGGACTCGCTCCGCCAGCAGACCGAGCGCCTCGTCGGCGCGCTGAGGGCGCCCAACACCCGCGGCCGCTGGGGAGAGGTGCAGCTCCGCCGGGTGGTGGAGCTCGCGGGGATGCTGGAGCGCTGCGACTTCACCGAGCAGACGCGCGTGGAGACCGACGGCGGGACGCTGCGGCCGGACCTCGTTGTGCACCTCCCCGGCGAGAAGCAGGTGGTGGTGGACAGCAAGGTGCCGCTGCAGGCGTACCTCGACGCGCACCAGGCGGCCGACGAGGCGACCAAGCAGTCCCGGCTGACCGCCCACGCCGCCGACGTGCGGCGGCACGTACGAAAGCTGAGCGAGAAGAGCTACGCGGCGCAGTTCGAGTCGGCGCCCGAGTTCGTCGTCATGTTCATGCCGGGGGAGGCCTTTCTCTTCGCCGCGCTGGAGAAGGATCCGGAGCTCATCGAGTTCGGAGCGCAGCAGAACGTCATCCTCGCGACGCCAACGACGCTCATCGCGCTCCTCCGCGCCGTGGCCTACGGCTGGCGGCAGGAGCAGGTGGCCCGGAACGCCCGGGACATCCAGGCCCTGGGCCGCGAGCTGCACGACCGGCTGCAGACGGTGGTGAAGCACCTGGCGACGCTCGGCCAGCGGCTGGGTGGCTCGGTCGACGCGTACAACTCGGCGATCAGCTCGCTCGAGGCGCGGGCGCTGGTCACCGCGCGCAAGTTCCGCGAGCTCGGCGCGGGTGGAGAGCAGGACATCCCGCGGCTCGAGCCGGTGGAGTCGCTGGTCCGGCAGCTGGACATCCTGGTGCTTCCGCCCGGACGTCGCGGGGGCCACGAGGCGGCCTGAGCCGTTCCCGTGGGCGGCCCGCGGTCAATGGCCCCGACGCGCCCGGCCACTGTATGAGTCCGGTCCACGATGGACCCGACACGCGGACCGAGGCAGGTGGTCGTCGTCGGAGCGGGACCGGGTGGGCTCGCCGCGGCGATCAACCTCGCCGGCCTGGGCCTCGAGGTCACCGTCGTGGAGAAGGACCCCGTCCCTGGCGGGCGGATGAAGGGGCTCATCCTCGGCGAGCGCGGTGAGTATGCGCTCGACACCGGACCGTCGATCCTCCAGCTCCCCGCGGTGCTGGAGCGGATCTTCGAGCGCGCGGGACGTCGGCTGGGCGACTACGTCACCCTGCTGCCGGTGGATCCGAACACCCGGGTGCACTTCTGGGACGGCACGCAGCTGGAGACCTCGACCGACCCGAAGCGCCTCGATGGCTCGCTGGCGAAGCTGGATCCGCGGCTCCCGGCAGCGATGCGCCGGTGGATGGAGCTCGGCGCGGAGAAGTACCGGATCGCCTACGAGAAGTTCATGGCCACGCCGGCGGACGGGCTCGGGTACTACGCGCCCTGGCGGCTACTCCCCACGCTCCGCTTCAAGCCGTGGCAGAGCCTGTACTCGCACCTCGACGCGTTCTTCCGGGACGACCGGGTGACGTACGCCCTGGCCTACCCGTCGAAGTACCTCGGCCTCCACCCCACGACCTGCTCGAGCGTCTTCTCGGTCATCCCCTGGATCGAGCTGGCGTTCGGCGTGTGGCACGTCCAGGGCGGCTTCCGCGCGCTCGCCCGCGGGATGCAGCGCTGCGCCGAGGACCTCGGAGCGCGCTTCCGCTTCTCCAGCCCGGTCCGCACGGTGTGGATCGACGCCGCGCACGCCAGGGGCGTCGAGCTTGCGAGCGGCGAGCGTCTCGAGGCCGATGCGGTGGTGATCAATGCCGATCTGCCTTACGCGGCCACGCGGCTGGTGGATCCGGAGTGGCGCGAGGGAACCCGGCTCAGCGACCGGGTCCTCGAGGGCGCGCGCTACTCGTGCAGCACCTTCATGCTCTACCTCGGCCTCGATCGCCGCTGGGACGACCTTCCGCATCACCTCGTGTACCTCTCGAACGGCGCCCGCCGGACGGACCCGATCTCCGTCGAGGACCGCGCCGTCGACGAGGACGATCCGCCGTTCTACGTGTGCAACCCCTGCGTCACGGATGCGAGTGGAGCTCCGGCGGGGCACTCCACGCTTCAGATCCTGGTCCCGACGCCGAACACCCACCAGCCGGTGGACTGGGCGCGCACCGAGCAGCTGCTGGCCGAGCGCGTCCCGGCCTGGCTGTCCAAGGTGGGGCTGCACGACGTCGCGAGGCACGTCCGCGCCCGTCGAACGTTCACCGCCGAGACCTGGCGCGACGAGTTCAACGTGTTCCGGGGCGCGGTCTTCAACCTCGCGCACGGATGGCGCCAGCTCGGACCGCTCCGGCCGAAGGTGAAGAACCCGGACGTCGAGGGGCTCTACTGGGTGGGCGGCGGCACCCATCCCGGCAGCGGGCTGCTCACCATCATGGAGAGCGCGAACATCGCCGCCGACCATCTGGCGAAGGCGATGGGTCGCGAGGGATTGCCGGGATGGCCGCACGTCCCGCCGGCTCCGGAGCTCACAGGGGACCCGGCGGCGACGGACCGAGTCGACGGAATGCCCGGACGAGCGTGATCGCCGCGGAGACACAGAGGACCGCTCCCGTCCCGAACGCGGTCGTGGACTGGAGCGTCTCCGTGGGAACGAGGAGCGGGCAGAGCACCCCCCAGGCCACGAGCAGCGCGCCGGTGACGTGGTGCTGGGGGTACCGGAAGAGGCGGGCAAGCGGGAAG
>DASXGF010000269.1:0-7600 GCA_036489275.1 Myxococcaceae bacterium
GCCTCGGACTGATGACCGGCGAGCCCTTGCCCTTGGAGAGCAATTTCGAAGAAGCGCCGGAGCGGCGGCCTGGAGACACTGGGCGCTCCGCTCACCGGAGGGCATCGTGCGAATCAAGCTGACCAGCATCTTCGTCGAGGACCAGGCCCGGGCGCTGGCCTTCTACACGGACGTCCTCGGTTTCGTGAAACGACAGGACATCCCGGTCGGCGAGTACCGGTGGCTGACGGTCACCTCTCCGGAGGGGCCGAAGGACCTCGAGTTGTCCCTCGAGCCCAACGCGAATCCGGCGGCCCGCACCTACCAGGAAGCCCTCTTCAAGCAGGGAATTCCAATCACCGCCTTCGAGGTGGACGACCTCGACGGGGAATACCGGAGGCTGCGCGGGCGAGGGGTGGTGTTCACCCGGGAGCCGACCGACACCGGTCCGGTCCGGATTGCCATTCTCGCCGATACGTGTGGAAACCTGGTCCAGCTCTACCAGAAGCGTGGATGACCCTGCGCGCTTTGGCGCCGGAGTGGGACAACGCCCACGCGTCTCTCCAGCGAGATCCTCGTGCCGCGCTGGAAGCTGCGTTACCATTTCAACCGTGAGCGAGGCTTCCACTCAGAACGTTCGCACTCCCTACGTGCTCGTCGTCGACGACGAGGCGTTCTTCCGGCGCCTGCTGAGCGAGACGGTCGAGCGCCAGGGCTACACGGTGCTCGGTGCGCGCGACGCCAGCGAGACGCTCCGCTTCTTCGAGCGCGCCGCGGCCGATGACACGCCGGTCATCGTGGTGCTCGATCTCATGCTCCCGGGGATGAGCGGCATCGAGCTGCTCTACGGGCTCGCGCGCCGGGTGGGCGCTCGCGTCCGGTTCATCCTCTGCTCGGCGCACAGCGCGCTGGAGCAGGTGGCGCCGCAGCATCCCCTGGTCTCCGGGCGGCTGGCCAAGCCGGTCGAGCCGGGCGAGCTCGAGTCGCTGCTCGCCTCGGCCAGCTCTTCGCTCGGCGCGACCCTGCACTAGCCCTGCTTGACTCGCCGCGGGACGCGTCCTATTCCTGCGCGCCCTCGCGTCGGCACGTGCCGGCGTGGGGGCGTCTCACGCCCAGGTAGCTCAGTCGGTAGAGCAGGGGACTGAAAATCCCCGTGTCGGTGGTTCGATTCCGCCCCTGGGCACTGTTTTCGAAGAGTTGGCCCGGCGCGAACGTCCATTCCGTCCGGGTTTTCGGCGGGGAGGTTCCCGGGGCGAGGGGGAGCGGCCTACGCGAATCCGAGCGGGTTACCCGGGGGCGATTTCATCCTCGCCGTCGCCGACCTGGGACGGTGCTGAGCTTGGAGAGCGTCCGCGCGTTGTACCGGGTGGGCAGTTCAGAGCAACGTGGCACAGGCGGCGTCGGCCACCGTCTCGATCGCGATGGCGGTCAGCGCCGCGCAGTAGTCGAGATCGATGTTCTCCATCGTGTCGTGGGTGTCGTGGTAGCCTTTGCGACTGATGTCGTAGTTCTCCATGAAGAGCACCACCGGGATCCCCACGTCGGAGAAGATCTGGCCGTCGGTGTTGAAGAGCGCCGAGCGCCGCTCCCACTCGGTGCGCACCTCTCCGTGCAGCGGCAGGTGAGCGAACATCGGCGGTGGCGGATACGGTGGAACGTCCTTCAGCCGCTGGGCACGGCCCGCATGGAGCCGCTCCGGCGCGTGATTCAGCTCCGCCGCCAGACGATTCCACCTCCGGTTGGCACGGTGGGCCAGCCGTGCCAATCGTGCCGAGGCGGCTCCCTCACCGGGAGCGATCTGGAACACGTCTCGATCGCGGTCGGCGTTGTGGCCGATCATGTCCAGGACGTAGGCACCCACTACCCGGACCTGGGAGACGTCGCGAACGCTCCCGTCCTCCGCGGTGAGCTGGAGCCGCTGCTCGACCAGCGCCTGGGCCAGGGCCCGTGCTCCGAGGCAGTCGGTGGGAAACTCCTCTCCGGTCAGATGGACCAGCCACACGTCCCGGGCGAGCTTTCCCGCACGCGAGAGCGCCAGGAGCTGCTCGGCGGCGAGGAGGAGCGCGGTGGTGGCCGAGTGGTTGTCGTCAGCTCCGCACGCCGGTGCGCGGAGGGCATCGCCCCCGCTCTCCGGGTAATAGACGTCCTCCATGTAGGCGGTGTCGTAGTGATCGGCCATCAGCACCGCTTCCCGACGGTCGGCTCCGGGAATCACCACCACGATGTTCCGCTCGCTGGGAGCTTTCTCGTTCCTGGCCCAGCCCCGCATCCACGGGAAGTCGAAATCGGTCTCCCAGCGGAAGACGTGGTCGAGCACTTCGGCACGTCCGGAGAGGCCGTGTCTGGCGATCGCCTCGCGGTACCGGCCGTGGAGGTGGTCACCCAGCGCTTCCAGGTCCCGGCGCTCGTGGCACTGGACCCCGGCCTGCGCCCCGGCCGGTCCGCCGGTCTTGCCTCGGTTGACACATATCCCGTCGGCGCCGTTCTTCTGACGGAACTCGCCGTGCGCCAGCCGGACGATGGTGGTCCAGATTTCCTCCTCGAAGGCGCGGGTCCCGAGCTGGTCGACCACCCGTGAGGGACCGGGATCCTCGTCCGGCCCGAGGCACCCAGCGAGCTCGGTGGACAGGCGCTTCGCCGCATCCGGGTCCTTGCAGTGCGTCGGCAGCTCGGCGATCCACTGCTCGACGGGGACGCCGCGAGAGACGTGAACCAGCGCCCGGGCCAGCACTCCAGGGAGCGGCGCGTCGAGCAGGGCACGCATCTCCAGCAGCTTCCGGAGATTGTCGCTGGTGGTCTGACCGGGCAGACCCGGGTCGCGGTCGAAGAGCCTCGCTGCAGCCAGATGTGCTGGACGGGCCAGCAGCCGAGGGGAAAGGCGCAGGGGAGGAGCTCCCTCGACCTCCGCGGTGACGTGTCCTGTCGGCCCGCGCGTGAAGCGTCCAGCGCCCGCCCGGGCGATGAGTGGCAGGTGCCAGAACAGCTCCCGCCTGCCGGCCCGCATCGGTGGGTAGTACATCCGGTAGCCGAAGCGACCGCCGACGTCGACGACCTTCGCGGCACGAGCGATGGCGGCGCGGTCCGCCCGCGGGCCGTCGAGCAGCAGTGTGTACTTCTCGGTCCAGATCTGCGCGTTGCGTGCGAGCGGCTTGTCGTAGAGCCCCACCGCCTCGGGGTCGGTGGAGAAGAGCGCGACCGACACCTTGTCGGTGTACATCCCGTCGCCGTGGATGCCGGCGTCGCGCGCCACCCGCTGCCAGCGGTGCGTTCGAGTGAGGTGGGGCACGACCCGATGTCCGTGCGGGCCCAGTCCGGTCACCGGATCCGACTCGTCCAGCCAGCCCGACTGAGGAATCCGGATCGCGCAGCTCCCCTCGACACGGGGGAAGAGGTGGAGGAGCGGAATCTGGCTGGCCCGGGGTAGCTCGCGGGCGAGCACCTGGTACTGGGGGTGCTCGAGGAGGACGAGGCTCACCGGACTCGGCACGAGGACGAGCCGTCCGCCGAGGTAGGCGGCCTTCACCTCGGGGGAGAGCCGGGAGAACGGCCGGAAGGTGATCAGCGACCGGAGGCCCTCCACCGTCTGGCCATCCACCCGTCGTGAGCGCAGTGACGGTGGCAGCTCACCGGGCTCGGCGAGGATTCCCCACTGGCCGTCCAGGCCCACCCAGGCGAGGAGCTCGGCGATCCCGGCCTCGTCGAGACCCTCCCAGAACGACGCCCCGGGCGGCTCGTGGCTCGACCCGAAGAGCGTCCAGCGATCGTTCCCCTTGTCGTCCTGGGTCCGGGACAGGGCGAGCGGGCAGATGACCACCCCGGGATCGTGCTGGAGCTGGTTGGCGTGCGCCGCGGTGGAGAGCTCGGCAGGCCACGCCGGGTTTCCCTCGAGCATCGTCCGGGAGAGCGCGTTCGGCTGACCTCGCGCGACCCTGCCCAGCTCGTGCACGAGGTGCTCGGCGATCCGGTCGAGCCCGGGCTCCAGGTGTTGAACCTGCTCGTACTCGTCGACGTCGAGCGCATCGCCGGAGCTCACCGGAAAGGTGGTGGGAGCTCCGGCGCGTGATGGGACGTAGGGCTTGATGCCCACGAACGGTGGAGGCATGAATTCCGAGTACGCCCGCAGCGGGAACCGGCCCGTCCCACGAAACGCATCGAGCGCCTCCGACTCGATCTGCTCCCAGGCATCGCCCATCCTTCGGATTCTAGGTTAGGGTCCTGCAACGTGGCGGCAACTGCCGGGTATCGCATCGAATGGTCGAGCGAGCTCGGAACGCTGGTCGCGGTCGAACCACAGCTCTCCGAGGTTGCGGCGCACGCCGCGGAGCTTGCCGCCGGCTACAACGAGCCGTGGAACGCACGGCTGATGGGTCATGACGCGCCCTTCTCCGCCGAGGAGGTCATCGACCACTACGCCACGATGGTCGAGGAAGCGGCGCGGCCGTTCCTGCTCTTTCTCGACGACACGCTGGTGGGCGACGCCGACCTCCGGGGGATCCACGACGGCGCCGCCGAGTTCGCCTTCATGATCGCCGCGCGCGACCGCCAGGGGCGGGGCCTGGGGACGAGGTTGGCCCAGATGATCCACGCCTTCGGCTTCACCACCCTTGGGCTGGATCGGATGTACGCCTCCATCGCGCCGGAGAACCAGGCCTCGCGCCGGGTGTTCGAGAAGCTCGGCTATCGCCTCGACCTCGGAACCGAGGCGCGTTCCTACGCCGACGAGCCGGGCGACCTGACGATGGTGATCCGACGGGCGGAGTTCCTGGCCGTGCACCCGGGTTTGCTCGATCAGCTTCGCATCCAGACGCTCAGGGGTGCCTGAAGCTCAGGGCTTCGCCGGGTCGAACCGCGCCACGAGCCGAAGGCTGATCGGAACCACCCGCCGATCCGCAGCGTCTCCAGCTCGCGCGTCAGGCGGAACAGGCGGCTCCCCGGACGGACGCGGCGGTTGACCCTCAGCTCACGCGCTCGCGGCCCGCTGATGCACCGGCGATGCCGTCCGGTTCCCACGACGCGGGAATTGCTGCCGCCACGGCCTGACGCGCCAGCAGCAGTTGTCAGTGGAACGTCGGTCTGGGGATGATGACTTGCGGTGCTCCGGCTTCGGCTGCACGCTCCGCCCGCGAAGCCCGCGCTGACCGTGGAGCAGAACGCGTGGCCAAGCTGATCGAGATCTACGGCCTTCTGGATTCCGGGCGTGCCCTGGCCGTGGGCAAGAAGGCCGCCTTCGTGGAGCCGGTGGCCCACAAGGGGCGGGCAACTTGAACCCCTGGCCACGGTACCCGGCGATCTACCAAATCAACACCTGGGCGTGGCTCGACGCCCTCCGCCGGAAAAACGGGACGTCCGTGGACCTCTCGACGGTCCCCGAGCGCGCGTGGGACGCCATCGCCTCGCTCGGGTTCGACGCCGTCTGGCTCATGGGGGTCTGGGAGCGCAGCCCCGCGGGCATCGAGATCTCCATGCGGAACCCGGGTCTCCTCGAGGACTTCCGGAGGGCCCTTCCCGACTTCTCGGCGGAGGACAACGTCGGGTCCCCCTACTGCGTGCGCCGCTACGTCATCGACCCGCACCTGGGCGGACCGAAGGGCCTCGCCGCCGCGCGAGAGGCGCTTCGCCGGCGCGGGCTGCGGCTGATCCTCGACTTCGTCCCCAATCACGTCGCCCCCGACCATCCGTGGGTTGCCGCGCATCCCGACTTCTTCGTCCGGGGGAACGCGGACGACGCCAGGAGCGACCCGGCGTCGTTCGTCGAGATCGGCGTTACGGTCTTCGCCCGCGGCCGCGATCCCTACTTCCCGGCGTGGCCGGACGTCCTCCAGCTCAATGCCTTCGAGCCCGGGCTCCGGCGGGCCGCGATCGAGACGATCGCGCAGATCGCCGAGCAGTGCGACGGCATCCGGTGCGACATGGCGATGCTGATGATGAACGCGGTCTTCGAGCGCACGTGGGGGGCTCGTGCGGGAGCTCGACCGGACGCCGAGTACTGGACCACGACCGTCCGGGCGATCAAGGCGAAGCATCGGGAGTTTCGGTTCATCGCCGAGGCCTACTGGGACCTGGAATGGGAGCTGCAGCAGCAGGGCTTCGATTTCTGCTACGACAAGAAGCTCTACGACCGGATGGAGCACGCCGACGCCGAGAGCGTGCGCCTGCACCTCCTGGCCGACGGCTCCTACCAGGACCGGATGGTGCGGTTCATCGAGAACCACGACGAGCCGAGGGCCGCGGCGACGTTCGAGCCCGGGAAAGCCCGCGCCGCGGCCGTCGCGGTTCTCACGCTTCCCGGGGCGCGGCTGCTCCACGAGGGGCAAATCGAGGGCGCGAGGGTGAGGCTGCCGGTCTTTCTGGGGCACCGCCCCGTCGAGCCGGCCGACGACGATCTCGTCGCCTTCTACGGTCGCCTCTTGAGAGCGACACGCGCCGACGCGTTCCGGAACGGCGCGTGGCGCCTGTGCGAGCGGAGCGGCTGGCCCGACAACCAGAGTTGCCAGAACATTTTGAGCTGGTGCTGGGTCAAGGACGGCGAGCGTTACCTCATCGTCGTCGAGTTTGGAGGAGGAGGCGCGCAGGCCCGCGTGCACGTGCCTTGGGACGAGCTGAGCGGGAAGACGTGGCGCCTCGACGACGTCCTGTCGGATGAGGTCTGCGACCGGAGCGGGGACGAAATGCGGGACACCGGTCTGTACGTCGACCTGTGGCCATGGCAATGCAACGTTTTTCGGATGAGCGCACTGTGAGGGCCATCTCCAGGCGAGCGAAGGGAGGTGCCATCGTGCACAAAGGCTGGTTCGACAAGGTCCCGCTCCGGGTTCTCCTGTCGAGCGTGATTGTTCTTCAGGGCTGCGCGAGTCTCGGCATACGCGATACGGCGAGTCTCCTCGTCCCGACCATGCACAGGTCCGAGATCGTTGGTCTCGTCGCGGGGTTCGGAACGACATTCGCTGCCATGCCGGACTTGCTGGCCATGCTCAGGCGGCGCTCGACCGCGGGCATGAATCCCAGGATGGCGGGGATCATGTGCGTCTTCCAGGTCTTCTGGGTCTATTACGGCCTGTTGATCGCGTCGCGCCCGGTGATCCTGTGGAACTTGATTGCGATCGTCATCAACGCGCTGAGCGTGGGCGCGTACATGTTCTTCCGTCGGAGAGAGAGGGAAGTGAGCGGTCTCGAGAAAGGTCGGGCATGAAAGCCATCACGGTCGAACCCGGCCGTGCGGGCAGCGTCCGGCTCGAGGAGCTCGCCGAGCCGGACGCGCGCGCGGGATCCGTGCTCGTCGAGGCGATCGCCGTCGGCGTCTGCGGAACGGACGTCGAGATCACCGAGGGGAAGTACGGATGGGCGCCGCCCGGCCGACGAACCCGGATCGAAGGAGATCCGCCTGTCCTTGTCGACCTTCCCCGCCACCGCGGAGATGGCGGCGATGTCTCGCCTTCTCGGCGGCTACCACGTCCGCATCGACAACGAGGAGGGACTGGTCCTCGGCCGGAAGATCGCCATGTACAGCTGGCCGAAGTACTTGGCCTACTTCGACGGCACGGGCGGTCGTTCGGCCGTAGTCGGAGGACTCGATTCCTCCCGGGCGCTCGCGACTTGCAGAAGCTGCGCTCGGATCCAGCAG
>DASXGF010000276.1:0-5328 GCA_036489275.1 Myxococcaceae bacterium
CAGCGGCTGGTCGCCGAGGTCATCGGAAAGCCGGCCACCGAGGTCCGCCCCGAATCGCGGCTGGCCGGGGACCTGGGCTTCGACTCGCTGATGCTGACCGAGCTCTCGGTGGCCCTGGAGGCCGCCGGCATCGCCCTCCCCGAGGCGGGTGACCTGTCCGGGGTGGAGACGGTGAAGGACCTGGCGCGCTTCCTGGGCAGCGCGGCCCGGAGGCTGGCCGAGCCCGCCGAGGGAGTGCAGCCCGCGAGCAGCGAGCCCGAGCCGAGCGATCGCGAGATTCCGGTGCCCGCCCCGGTCGCCACCCTTGGGCGGACGCTGCTCGACTTCTGGCAGAAGGCGATGTTCGGCGGCGTGTTCGACGTGAAGGTCACCGGCCAGGCCTACGTGCCGCAGAGCGGGAACTTCCTGGTCATCGCCAACCACACCTCGCATCTGGACATGGGGCTGGTGAAGTACGCGCTGGGTCAGCAGGGCGAGCGGATGGCCTCGCTCGCCGCGCGCGACTACTTCTTCGACACGCCGCTCAAGCGGGCCTGGTTCGAGAACTTCACCAACCTCATCCCGATGGACCGCCACGGCAGCCTGCGGGAGTCGCTCCGCCTGGCCGGGGATGCGGTGAAGAACGGCTACCACCTCCTCATCTTCCCCGAGGGGACGCGCTCGCCCGACGGCGAGATGAGGGAGTTCTACCCGACGCTCGGGTACCTCGCGCTCTCGTGCGGCGTGGACATCCTTCCCCTGCACATCGAGGGCGCGTTCCAGGCGCTCCCCAAGGGGAGCATGGTCCCGAAGCAGACCGAGATCTCCGTGCGCATCGGCCCGGCGCTGGGCAGCGGCGAGCTCCGGCGGCGCGCGCAGGGCCTCGCCCGCAGCGAGAGCTACCGGCTGGTGACCCGCATCGCCGAGGAGGCGGTGAAGCGGCTGCGCGAGGGCGGCGTGTTCTGGCTCGAGCCCGACGTGACGCTCGCTCCGGCGCCGGTGCGTCCGCGCAGGAGCTCGGGCGGAGGTCCGCGGTGAGCGGCGGCCGGAGCATCCTGGTCACCGGGGCCACCGGCTTCCTGGGCAAGGCACTGGTCCCGAAGGTCGCCGCGGCGGGCCACCGGGTCCGGATGCTCGCGCGCAGCAAGCCCGGACCGGAGCTGCTCGCCCACGGCGACCTCGTGCAGGGAGACCTGGCCGATCGCGCGGTGGTGAAGCGGGCGCTCGCCGGAGTCGACGTGCTGTACCACCTCGCGGGGCTGGTCTCCTTCGACCCCTCGGACGGACCGGCGATGTACAAGCTCCACGTGGCCGGCACCCGCGGGCTCCTCGAGGAGGTGCGGGCGCGCGGCGGGCTGCAGCGGATGGTGCTCGCCTCGACCAGCGGCACCACCGCGGTCTCACGCACCGAGCGAACGGCGACCGAGGAGGATCTCCCTCGCCTCGAGGTGGTGGGGCGGTGGCCGTACTACCTCTCGAAGATCTACGAGGAGAAGCTGGTCCTCGAGCACGCCGCCAAGCACGCGCTTCCGGTCGTGGTCATGAACCCGACCCTCCTCCTCGGCCCCGGCGACGACCGGCTGTCCTCCACCTGGACGGTGATGAAGTTCCTGCAGCGCGACCTGCCGGCGATGCCCAACGGCGGAATGAGCTTCGTGGACGTGCGCGACGCAGCGGACGCCTTCGTCGCCGCGATGGACCGGGGCGAGGTCGGCGGCAAGCACCTGATGGGCGTGAACATGTCGATGTCCGAGTTCTTCGGCCGGCTGGAGCGCATCTCGGGCGTGGCCGCGCCGCGGCTCCGGCTTCCCTCGAAGGTCAACGTCGCCGGGGCGAAGCTGCTGGAGAAGCTGGCCGAGGTCCGGGGACGCGAGCCGTCCCTCGACGCCGCGAGCGTGGACATCGGTGAGCACTGGTTCTGGGTGGACTCTCGCAAGGCGGAGCGCGAGCTTGGATTCGTGGCCCGGGACCCTCAAGAGACGCTCCAGGACACGGTGCTGGATCTGCTCTCCCGGATGCCGGAGAAGCACTGGCCCGGCACGAAGGGGCGACTGGCGAGCCTGCGGCGGGGCTGAGCTGCTCCTCAGCCGATCATGATCTGGAGCTGAGCGTCGACCGGACCCGGCGAGTCGTCGTGTCGCGGAGCTCCGGGCACGAAGGCGACCAGCACCATCGCCACCGTGTAGCCCACGAGCAGCCACTCACCCACGCGCCCGAGGAGCGCGTCGAGGCGGGGCAGCGGACCTTCGTTGATGCGTGGATTCATCGGACTCGTTCCTCCTCGCCCCTACGGGTCCGCCTCGCCCGAGCCCCTGGCACTCGCGGTGCAGCGGAGACCCTCTGCACCGACCACGACACGGTCGGAGGGGAGACGGTCATGCAGGCACAGCTCTTCCTTGCACCCCGCTCGGGCGCCGCCGGCGAACCTGGGCTTCTGCTCGGCGCCGCGCTCATCCTCGGGACGTTCCTGCTGTCCACGGCGATGATCCGGGAGTACTCGCGCATCTCTCCGCCACCGGTCGTTGGGGAGACCACCATCCTCGTGCTGGGGAGGTAGGTCCGGTTCGCATGGGTCGAGGAGCGACGACCGGGTCACGGTCGACGCCCCTCGCGCGTCAGTTGGCCTCGGCCACCAGGGTCGGCGCGGCGTGGGTCTGGGTGATGCGATACGCGCCGTAGAGCGCGCCGTGGCCACCCAGCCAGAACGCGACGAGCAAGCCACCGATGAGCAGCGAGCCCAGGCCGCTGGTCCGGGCGATGTGTTCGAACGACTTCAGTGAGGTCTGCGGATACGTGTTCATGACGGTCTCCGGTCGAAGGGTCGGCCGGCATCTGTGCCGGCCACGGGCGGGGTGAATTGCAGCGCCGGGGCCAGCCCGAATCCGTCACAAGTCTTTGATTTTACTAGGCTCTCACCTCTCCCTCGTTGCATCCGCCGCGACGGGAGCGGGATCGGACGTTGCGCCGCCGGTCACGGCGTCGCCTTGCAAGTGTGGTCCAGGTAGGTTCTTGGATGCGGATGCCGTCGCGCGACAGAGAGCGAGAGATCGACGAGGGGGGTGAGCCGGCGCCCCCCGCGGCCCCAGCCCCGGAACGCGACGCGCACGCCACCGCCACCTTCGGCGTCAGCCGGCCGAGCCTCGTGCCCGACGTCCGGCGCTTCCGTCTCCGGGTCGTCGACGGACCGGGCGCAGGACAGTCCTTCGAGTCCACCGGCGAGCGCACGTCGATCGGCAGCCATCCGCTGAACGACGTGCTCCTCGACGAGCGCACCGTGTCCCGCTTCCACTGCGAGCTCCTGGTGGACGAGAGGGGCGCCTGGGCCAAGGACCTCGGCAGCCGCAACGGCACCGTGCTCGACGGCGTGCTGGTGAAGGAGGCCGCGGTTCGCAACGGCAGCCTGCTCCAGCTCGGACGGGTGGGCCTGAGGTTCGAGCTCTCCGGCGAGAAGACCAAGCTGCAGCTCTCGGAGCATCCCCGCTTCGGCTCGCTGGTGGGCAGCTCGGTCGCGGCGCGGATGAGCTTCGCCCTCATGGAGCGCGCGGCCGCCTCCGACGTCACCGTCCTCCTCGAGGGCGAGACCGGGACCGGCAAGAGCCAGGCGGCGGAGTCCATCCACCGCCAGTCGAGCCGCCGTGACCACTCCTTCCTGGTGGTGGACTGCGGCGCGCTCCCGCCCAACCTCCTCGAGTCCGAGCTCTTCGGGCACGAGAAGGGCGCCTTCACCGGTGCGATGACCCGGCGGGTGGGCGTGTTCGAGGAGGCACGCGGCGGCACGGTGTTCCTCGACGAGATCGGCGAGCTCCCGCTCGAGCTCCAGCCGAAGCTCCTGCGCGTGCTGGAGGCCCGGGAGATCCGCCGGCTCGGCACCAACACCTACACGGCGGTGGACGTCCGCATCGTCACCGCGACCAACCGTGACCTCCGGGCCGAGGTGAACGCCGGCCGTTTCCGCTCGGACCTCTACTTCCGTCTGGCGGTGGTGAAGATCACGCTGCCGCCGCTCCGCCAGCGCGGAGAGGACGTGCCGCTCATCGTCGAGAAGCTGATCAGCGGCCTCGGCGCGGACGCGCGGGTGAAGGCCACCCTTCTCGACCCGGGCTTCGTCGCCCAGCTCCAGCGCTCGGCGTGGCCAGGCAACATCCGCGAGCTGCGGAACCACCTCGAGCGGTGCGTCGTCCTCCAGGAGACCCTCCTCCCCGGCGAGGGCGAGGAGTCCGCCCGGCCTCCCGGCGATGCGGCGACGCAGATCGACCCGCGGATCCCGTATCCGGAGGCCCGGCGCCGCGCCCTCGACGCCTTCGAGCGCCAGTACGTCGATGCGCTGCTCCAGCTCCACGGCGGCAAGGTCTCGCAGGCCGCGGCCTCGGCGGACATCGACCGGGTGCACCTCTACCGGTTGATCAAGCGTCACCGCGTCCGCGACTGACCGGAGGCCCGACCGCGGCCAATCCGTCCCCGGCTGACGGGGCGACGACGCGTCCCCTTCGCCGGGATCGATGGCGGGATCAGCCGTTCCGCTTCCGGGTAGCGCCGCGCGTTCCATTTCCGGCACCGGAGTCGCCGCCGCCGCAACCGTTCGCCGAGTCCCCCGACGGAACCTCGCGAAACCACGCCCTCCGGCGGCCCGGCACGCGCGCTGCACAGTGCCCCCTGCAGGCAATGCCGCCGCCAGCAGGAGAGAACGTCATGAGCGCCATCCAGACCGAGTCCGCTTCCCGCATCTTCGAGACCTCCCGCCGCCGCTCGTACGGAGTCGTGGTCGGGGTCCTCCTCGTCATCGGCTACTTCTGCAGCGCCGCGGTCCTGATCCGCGACTACTCGGCCAGATCGCCAAGCGTCGAGCAGGTGGCGTAGCAGCGCACCACAGGAACCACAGCTGGCGGCACCAGCTGATGTACGAGCGGCCCGGGGCGATGTCCTTGCCCCCGGGCCGCTTCGCTTTTCCGGCCTCTCGGAGTCCGGGAGGCACCGTGGAAGACACCTGCCCACCAGGCCGTTGCGTGCAGCGCCACAGGCGGCACGAGGCGTGTCACTTCCGGAGCAATCGGCCGGGCCGATCCTCTGCGCCAAGCCCCTGGAACTCCGGGGAAGTCGCTCCGATCTTGGCTGGCACCCGCGGTGCACTGTCCCTCGCTCGTCGGAACACTCGAGGAGGACGCCATGAACACCCAGACCCCCACCACCCAGCTGTTCCGCTCCTCCCGTCGGTGGAGCCCCATCCCCTTCATCCTCAGCGGCCTGCTGCTCGTCGCCGGCTACGTCGGCGCCAGCGCGGTCCTGATCGACAGCTACACGAACCACACCGCCCAGGTGGGCGGACCGAGGGCCTGAACGGAGAGCGGGAAC
>DASXGF010000286.1:0-16639 GCA_036489275.1 Myxococcaceae bacterium
GCCGCGGCGTTGAGGTAGCCCTCGCCGCGATGCAGCAGCGCGACCTGGCGCCTCACCCCACCCTGCCCCACCTCCACCACCTCGAACCCGCGACCGGTCCGATCCCGCGCCATGATCGACGGCAGCAGCGCGATGCCCAGCCCGCGCTCCACCATCCGGCGCATCGCCTCCGGATTGTCGGTCTCCAGCACGACGTTGAGCGGCTCACCGGCCGCCTCGCCCGCCGCCTCGAGCGCTCGCGTGCCGGACACGTCGGGCATCACCACCAGCGGCATCCGGATGACGTCCCGCAGCGCCACCGGCTTCTTCGCCTCGGCCAGCGGATGCCCCCGGGGAACGGCCAGCACGAAGTCCTCGCTCCACAGCTTCTGCTGCACGAGGTCCACCCGCCTGACTGGAAGGTTGAGCACCGCGAGATCGAGCTCGCCCTTCGCCACCCGGTCCTCGAGCCCCTCCGAGGTCTGCTCCACCAGCCGCAGCCGCACGTCGGGGTACGTCTTGTGGAAGCGCGGGAGCAATTCCGGCAGCAGATACGCGCCCACCGTGGGCAGCGTCCCCAGCGCCACCAGGCCAGTCGCCTTTCCGGTCAGCGCGGTCAGCTCGCTCGCCCCGCGCTGCAGCGCATCCAGCGCCCGCTGGGCATGCACCAGGTAGCGCTCCCCGGCGCCGGTGAGCACCACGCCGCGCGGCGTGCGCACCAGGAGCCGCGTCCCGAGCTCTCGCTCCAGTGACTGGACCTGCCGGCTCAGCCCCGACTGGGACATTCCCAGCCGACGGGCGGCGCTCACGAAGCGCTTCTCCTGGGCCAGGGTGAGGAACGCGCTGAGCTGGTCGGTGGTCACGTGCGCTCCGGTGGGCCCGGGGAGGAGGCCCCCGCCCGGCGCAAGGACACTATGCGTCTCATGCGCTCCCTGCATGGGAAAACGCCGGTTAAGACCATTCGAGCATGGAGACCCCCAGCGCCATCCCCTGGCAGGCCGCCGCCCCCGGGCGCGAGCGCCGGCGCGCGACGGCCGCGGTGCTCCTGGCCCTGGTGGTGGCCGCCTTCGAGACCACGGTCGTCACCACGGCGATGCCCACCCTCACCGCGGAGCTGGACGGCCGGTCCCTCTACGCCTGGGTCTTCATCGGGTTCCTGCTGGCGAGCACCCTCGGTGTGCTCCTCGGCGGCCGGCTGTCGGACCAGCTCGGCCGCCGCGCCACCTTCGTCGGCGGCATGGGCCTGTTCCTCCTCGGCTCGGTCCTGTGCGGCTTCTCCACCAGCGTTCCCATGCTGGTGGCCTTCCGGGTCCTCCAGGGCCTCGGTGCGGGCGCGGTGCAGCCGACGACCCTCACCATCAGCTCGGACCTCTACACGCTGGAAGAGCGCGCGGCGATCCAGAGCGTCTTCACCGGCGCCTGGGGCCTCGCCTCGGTCGTCGGGCCGGTCGTGGGGGGCCTGCTCACGGAAAGCCTCGGGTGGCGCTCGGTGTTCTGGGTCAACGTGCCGGTGGGAATTCTCGCCGTGGCGCTTCTCTGGCGCTCGTACCGCGATCCGCCGAGGAAGGAGACCCAGCGCTTCGAGGTCGGCGGCCCAGCGCTCGGAGCCCTCTGCATGGCCCTGGTGCTGCTCGGCCTCGAGCCCGCGGCGCTTCCGGCCGGCGGGGTGGCGGCGATTCTGTTCGCCGCCGGCGTCGCCGGCTGGGCCTTCGTTCGCCAGCAGCGCCGGAGCAAGGACCCGCTCGTTCCGCCGGCCGTGCTCCGCGATCGCACGGTGCAGGCCGGGCTGCTCGGCGGTCTGGTCGCCGGCGGCGTGCTGTACACGCTGAGCGCGTACGTGCCGCTGTGGATGATCGCGCATGGAGGCCACTCCGCCCTCGGCGCCGGCGTGGCCCTGGTGCCGCTGCTCCTCGGCTGGGCGCTGGGCAGCTCCTTCGGGGTGAAGCTGCTCCTGCGCGGCGGGCTCCGGGCCTCGGCCGGTCTCGGGTTCCTCGTGGCCGGCGTCGGCGCGGCGCTCTTCGGGCTCGCCTTCTTCCAGCAGGCCTCGGACGGGTGGCTCTACGCCTCGCTGGGGCTCCTCGGCATCGGGCTCGGTCCGGCGGCGAGCACCTGCATCATCGCCCCCCAGGCGCGGGTCCCCTGGGAGCAGCGCGGCGCCATCACCAGCGCGGTCTACGCCTGCCGGATGCTCGGAGGCAGCCTTGCCATCGCGGTGGTGAACCTCCTCGGCGGGTCCCAGCCCGCCCAGATCCTCGAGGTGGTGGCCATCGCCGCCGCCGGCGCGCTGGCCATCCAGCGGCTCGCTCCGGGCGCGGAGTCCGGTGGCGAGGCGGAGCTGGCCACGCCCGTGCTCGAGTGACCGCGGCCAGCAGACACTGTCTGGACGCGGGGACGCGCTCCACGCTGGTGTAGTCGCACCCTTCTGTGCGGGAGTGGGACGGCGCATGGACCCGCTCGTCCTCGAGAAGGCCTCCATCCTCTGCTATCGGCTGTACGACGTGGCCGACGAGATCGACCTCGCCGTTGCCGAGTCGCTTCTTGCCCGCGACGCCCGCCGGCTCCGGCTGAGCCGCGCCGGGGCCGAATACCTCATGTTGTCCAACCCGCCGCTGGTGGTGGGGCTTGGACGGCGCCCGCTGGTGCTCCCCGGTGGGACGGTGGAGGTCGACGCGCGAGCCCGGCTCTTCGACTACGGCGCGGCGTCGATTGTCCTCTCGGTGCCGGTCCCCGCCGGCACCTCGCTCGAGGCGCTCACCCCGACCGCGGACCGCCTGTACGACGGCCTCGAGGTGGACGCCCTCGCCCTGGACCTGGTCGAGGCCCTGCGGCGCACCGTGGCCCCGGCGATGGAGAACTCCCATCTCTGGGGTCAGGTGGAGAGCTACAGCGTGGTGTTCGTCGAGTCGCTCCGGGGCTCACCGCCTGCCGAGGCGATCGCCGAGCGCCCAGACCTCGCCCGCCTCCTGCTCGGCGAGACCAGCATCCCCGAGCTCTCCCAGGCCGAGCGCTCCGACGTGACCCGCCGGCGCTTCAGCTACGGGACCACGGACCTGGTGGTCATCGACTGGAACGCGGCCTTCGTCCTCGAACCCTCGGGCTCGCACGACATCCCCGACATCCTGGAGATCGCCAACGCGCAGCTGCTCGAGCTCCGGTACTATGACGACACGCTGGACCTCAGCCTGACCGGGGTGCACGAGCGGCTGAAGCGCGAGCGGAGGCGTCTGGGCTCGTTCTTCCGGAGCCCCTACCCCGCCCTCGCGCGGCAGGTGCAGCTCACGCTGCTCGAGATGAGCGAGTTCTTCGAGCGGGTGGAGAACTCGCTGAAGATCATCGGCGACTTCTACCTGGCACGGGTCTACGAGTCGGCGGTGGAGCGGTTGCGGATCCCGGCGTGGAGAGAGTCCGTCACCCGGAAGCAGCAGATCCTCGGCGACATCTACGACTGGCTGAAGGGTGAGGTGGACACGGCGCGCTCGCTGACGCTGGAGGTGGCGATCGTCGTCCTCATCGTCATCGAGCTCCTGGTCGCGGCGATCTCGGTGATCCACCGCTGAGCCGGCAGCTCGCGGTCAGGTCCCGCCGTCGAGGACCGCGGGCTGGTCACAAGAAACCGCCACCCCGGCGTCCCCGGCCGGGCAGACCAGACAGGTCGCGCCTTGCAGCCAGTGCTCCTGCGCAGTCGTGTACATCCCGGGGGTGGCCACGAGGGCCCCCGCGTCAGACGGGTCCTGGGTGAAGCGGGGGGAACCGGACCACTGGGCCAGGACGATCGCGTCTCCGTCCTGCGTCCAGGGCGTCTCGCCGTCCAGCACCTGGTCGCAGCCGAGGTCCCGCACCTCGGCGAGGTTCTGGGTGCTGAAGGCGACGCTCGTGGCACGTCCCGGGCGGTCCACGTGGAACCAGCCCTCGAAGCCGCTGGGGGCCTCGGTGGTCCCTCCGAAGAAGTTGCAGCCCGCCAGCGGAGCCATGGCCGCGGCGAGCAAGAGAAGTCGTCTCATCCGCCGGTGGCCTCGCGCGGCGCACCCGATGGCAGGTGCGCCCTCCGGTCCTCCCGCACTCGGTCCCGCCACAGCAGCCAGCTGGGCAGCGCGAGCATCGCCGCGGCCAGGCAGCTGACCTCGCCGAGGACGGCGATCATCCCCAGCGAGCGCACCGCCTGGTTCACCGACCCGAGGAGGGCGAGGTAGCCGAGCGTGGTGGTGAGGCTGTTGAGCACCACCGCGCCGCCGGTGGAGCGCATCGCGGGAATGACCCCGCCGCCGTTCAGCACGCGTTGCATCACGTTCACCGCGTAGTCCACCCCGATCCCGAAGGTGATGGGAAGCGCGACGAAGTTGAAGAAGTTGATCTTGATGCGCCCGGCGAAGAGCAGGAGCATCAGCCACAGCAGCCCCACCGCGAGCGAGCCCACCACCTCGAGCGACGCCTTTCCCCGCCCGAAGGCCAGGAAGACGGTGAGGATGGTGAGGGAGAGCGAGACCGCCGCGGCCTTCGGAATGTCGGCGAGCACCGCGTCCAGGATGTCGGCGAAGATGACCGCCCTCCCCGACCCGCGGATGACGTCCCCGTTGGGCAGCTTCGTCAGCCGGAAGCTGTCCGCCCAGCGAAGGAGGTAGTGCAGATCGTTGTCGTCCTTCCCGTCGGTGGGGGTGATGAAGACCAGCCGCCCGCGGGTCCCGTCCACCTCGGAGAAGGGCCGGGCGAGGTCCTCGGGGAGGTCGGCCAGGGTGTAGGGCTTGAGATCCTCCGGCGGAAGGAGCTCCTTCATCTCCTTCCAGTCCGCGTCGGAGATGGCGCCCTGCCGGCGCGCCTTGAGGATCTTCCGGCGGATCTCCTCCAGCAGGGGAATCTTCGCCTGCTGATCCGGGGGAACGAAGTCCTGCAGCGTGTGGACGCCCTGGAAAGGCCTCAGCTCCGGGGGCGCCGCATCCCGCCGCTCCTCCAGTGCCTGCTTCAGCATCGGCACCTCGTCCGGGGAGTTGGCGAGCACCACCATGCCGCTCTCGGTGTTGTTGCCCAGCACGTCGGCGGCCCGCGCAGCGACCCGGTAGAGCTCCTTGCCGCCGCCCAGGTCGTTTTGCATGTGCCGCATGTCGTAGTCGATCGGGTCGCCCTTGAGCCACAGCCCGAAGGCGACTGCGCCCGACGCGGCCAGGATCAGCGAGACCACCGCCACCGTCCGCGGCGCGCGGGACACGAGGAAGACGAACGGCCGCTCGTAGGCCGAGGTCCTCTGCCGCCAGCGCTGGAACCAGTTCCGCCCGGTGCCCGTCCCGTGGATGGGCCAGCGCCGGTCCTGGAGGATCAGCACCGCCGGGGCGAGGAAGTAGGTCGCCGTCCAGCAGAGGAGCATCCCGGACGTGCCGATGAAGGCGAAGTGCTTGAAGCCGTGGAACTGGGTGACCGCCAGACTTCCGTAGGCGGCGGCGGCGGCGAGCGCGGCGGTGAGCGTACCCACCCAGGTGGCGAGGTGCGCCTGCCGGATGGCCGCGTCGAGGTCGGCGCCTCGCCGTCGTTCCTCGAGGAACCGGGCCACGTAGAGGATGCCGAAGTTGATGCCGTTCCCGGCGATGATCGACACCAGGAACCCGGTGATGACGTTGAGGTGGCCGATGACCAGCCGGGTGAGGCCGAAGGTGAGGGTCAGCCCGGCGAACATCGTGACCGCCATCGGGACCAGCACCCGGAACCGGCGGTAGTAGATGAAGATGACGCCGAGGATGGCCACGACGCCGATGGTTCCCACGTGGACCAGGTCGTCGAGCACTGCGCCGTACTCGTAGAGGCCGGTGACCAGGTCGCCGGCGAAGCCGATCTTCACGCCCTGGGAGCCGACGTCGGGGAGCGTCTTCGCGACGACGGACTGCACCTTGGCCAGGGCTTCCCGCGACCGCTGCAGCTCGCCGGTGGTGATGCCGGTGCGGACCAGGACCACCAGCGTCTTGCCGTCCTTGGCCTGGAAGTACCCCTCCGGGTAGCGGTCCTTGGCGGCTTCGAGGGTGGCGGACTTGCCACCGAGGAACTTGTCCTTGAGCTCGGCGAAGGTGGGAGCCTTCTGCTCCTCCTCGTCGTCGTCGAGCCCGAGCGACAGCGCCTTGCCCACGGCCTTCTTCCGCTGGCTGTCGAGCTCCTTGTTCAGCCGCTGCAGGTCGTCGACGCTGGCGAAGAGGCCGGAGCGCGGAAGAAGGAAGTCGCGCGCGACCTGGACCCCGTCCTCGGCGCTCACCACCCAGGGCGGGCCGATGGCCCGGAGTGGGGGAAGGAGCTTCGCGCCGAGGGCGCGAAGGCTGTCGCGGTCGCCGCCCTCGAGGACGACGAAGATGCTGGAGCTACCCGCCGTCCGCTCGCTCAGCCGCTTGAGCTCGAGCACCGACGGCTGGTCGTCCGGGAGGAGCTGGTCGAAGCGGGTCCGCAGCTCCAGCCCCCGGGCAAGCTCGGCCCCGATCCCGGTGAAGACGAGGCCGATGAGCAGGACGGTCCACGGCGCGCGCAGCTGCCAGGCTGCGAGCCGCAGGAGGGTCCGCTCGATGACGCTCGTCTGCTGAGGCACGTCGTGCGCTCCCCTTCCGGACGAGCACCCCCGGCCAGGGATGACACGCCG
Source organism: Myxococcaceae bacterium (assembly GCA_036489275.1). Classification (GTDB taxonomy): domain Bacteria; phylum Myxococcota; class Myxococcia; order Myxococcales; family Myxococcaceae; genus RPRB01. The sequence goes on from DASXGF010000286.1 coordinate 6,584, forward strand.
ACGGGTCAGGGTGGGCCACATAACCCGTGGGAACCCCGTTGACCAGCTTCGGGACGGCCGCTCGCTCACCCCGGCGAGCGGCCGCGTTCGCCGCGCCTAGCTCAGCGTCGAGCGGTCCGGAGCGGGCACCGACGGGGCCGTCTGGACCCGGCGCAGCTTCTTCTTCTGCGCGAGCTCGCTGTCGTGCAGCCGCTTCACGCCATCGCCCAGCGAGGACTCGATGTCCCGGATGCCGGTCACCAGGCGAACGAACCCGCCGACCTCCACGGAGGCGGCCTGGTCGCTGCCCCACATGGCGCGGTCGAGGGTGATGTGCCGCTCGACGTGCGTGGCGCCGATGGCCACCGCGGCCCAGGTCGGGGGAAGGCCGGTCTCGTGTCCGGAGTAGCCGATCGGCACCTCGGGCCACCGCTGCTTCAGGGTGTGGATGACCTTGAGGTTCAGCTGGTGGACCGGGCAGGGATAGGTCGACTCGGAGTGGGCGATGAGCAGCTTCTCGGTGCCGACCGCGGCGACGCCGCTCTCCACCTCGTCCCAGGTGGACATGCCGGTGGAGAGGATCAGCGGCCGCCCGGTGTCCTTCATCTTCCGGAGGAGCCCGTGATCGGTGAGCGAGGCCGAGGCCGCCTTGTAGGCCGGCGGATCGAACTGCTCCATGAAGTCCACCGCCTCCTCGTCCCAGCAGCTGGCGAACCAGAGGATGCCGCGGTCACGGCAGTGCCGGTCGATGGCCGTGTACTCCTCGGCGCCGAACTCGAGCTTGTGCCGGTAGTCGATGTACGTCATCGGGCCCCAGGGGGTCTCGCGCATGACGTTCCACTGATCGCGCGGAACGCAGATCTCCGGGGTGCGCTTCTGGAACTTCACCGCGTCCGCGCCTGCGAGGACGGCGGCGTCGATGAGGCGGCGCGCGAGGTCGAGCGAGCCGTTGTGGTTGATACCGATCTCCGCGACGATGAAGACGGGATGGCCTTCTCCCACGAACTGGTCTCCGATACGGACCGTGGCCTGGTTCATGAACGGCGACTCCTTCTGGGGGTGGGTGCTGCCGCGCGGTGGCCCAGGATCCACTCGGCGAAGTCTCGAAACGCTCCGTGCCCGCCCGGCGCGGAGCACACGTGAGTAACGGCCTCCATAATGCTCGGCAAGGCGTCTGCCGGGGAGGCAGTCAGGCTGTGGGTCGTCAGGACGGTGAGGACCTCCAGGTCATTCACGTCGTCCCCGATGAACGCCACCTGGTCCAGGGTCAGCCCCTCCTCGGCGCACAATGCCTGGACCGCCCCGAGCTTGTCCTTCACTCCGAGCAGCACGTGCCGGAGGCCGAGCTTCTCGGCGCGGCGGAGCACCGAGGGCGACCGCTCGCCGGTGACGATGCCCGTCTCCACCCCGGCATTGCGCAGCCGCTCCACGCCCATGCCGTCGCGGATGCTGAAGCGCTTCATCTCCTCGCCCCGCTCCGAGTAGTACACGCCCGTGTCGGTGAGGACGCCGTCGCTGTCGGTCAGCACCAGCCGCAGCAGGGCCGCGCGGCGGGCCAGCTCTTTTGGCGGGAGCGCGGGCGCTCGCATCCGTCGGGCCGCAGCGTCGCGGCGCGGCGCGGAACGCGAGCGGCTCACCACGTGGTGAAGCCTCCGTCCACCACCAGCGCGGCGCCGGTCATGTACCGCGAGGCGTCGCTCGCGAGGAACACCACGGCGCCGCGGTAATCGTCGGGCCGGGCCATCCGTCCGAGCGGGGTGCGGCGGGCGTAGGCCTCGACGAACCACCCCTCCTGTCCCGCCTCGACACCGCCCGGGCAGAGCGCGTTCACCCGCACGCCCGCGGGGCCCCAGTAGGCGGCGAGGAAACGGGTGAAGGCGAGCACCGCGCCCTTCGTCGTGGGGTACGCGGCGGTCTTCCAGAAGGCCTGCGTGCCGTCCGGCTTGCGGTAGAGCGACTGGTCCGGGGCCACCAGCCCGTAGGTGGAGGAGACGTTGATGATGCTCCCCTGCCCCGCCCGCGCCATCTCGCTGCCGAGCACCTGGGCGCAGAGGAACGTCCCGGTGACGTTCACCTCCAGCGACTGCCGGAAGAGCGAGACGGGATAACCCTCGAAGCGCGACTGCTCGGCCGCCTTCGCCGGGTCCTCGAACTTGTCGTTGATCGCGGCGTTGTTCACCAGCACGTCGATGCGCCCCGCGGCGGAGAGGATCTGGTCCCTCAGCGCCTTCACCGAGGCCTCGGAGGTGATGTCCGCGCCGATTCCGAGCGCGCCGCGGCCGAACTCCGCCGCCACCCGCGCGCAGGCCGTCCCGTCGATATCGGTCAGCACCACCCGGGCCCCGGCGTCCGCCAGCGCCCGGCAGTGCTCGCGGCCGAGCAGCCCGAGGGCGCCAGTGACCACCGCCACCTTGCCCTCCAGGGGGCGGTCGGCCCTCGTCTCGTTCATCGTCATCGCGCCAGGTGTTTCATCCCCGACCGGCCGGCCTGCAAGTGCTCGAAGACACTGGGGTCTTCTCCGGGTCGGGGCCCAGGAACGACCACGTCTACCATGGTTTCGGCCAAACGCTCAGGAGGACGCCCGTTCGACCTTTGGCGCCGATCCGGGCGTGCGGCCGCGGGCCTCGGTTCGGCGGCGGGTGGCCAGGAGGAGGATCCACCCGACGGCGATCCAGAACAGCTCCTTGAACCGCTTGAGGAGCACGAAGGCCGCAGCCCGGTTCACCGGATCGGGGATGCCGGCCTTCTGGAGGAAGGCCATGTAGCCGGCGTCCTGCACCCCGAGCCCGGCGGGGATGAAGAACGCGGCGCTCCGGGCGAACGAGACCACCGGCTCGAAGGCCAGCACCGCGGCGAACGACAGGTCGACCCCCAGCAGCCGGAGCAGCACCCAGGTCTCTCCGGCCTCGGCAAACCAGCCGGCGAGGATCCAGAGAAAGGCGACCACCAGCCCCGGGACGTGCGACTGGAGAACGACCCGCACGTGCTGGTCGGTGTCCATGAACGCGACCTCGCGGGCGATCATCCAGCTCTGCACCCGGGCCAGCGGCACGCGCTTGAGGAGTCGGAAGAGGCGCTCCGCGACGCGGCCGGAGAGCAGCACCGCCACCAATCCCACCGAGACGAGGGTCATCACCGTGCCGAGCCCGAAGAGCACCTTGCGGAGCACCGAGCCCGCGGGGAGCACGGCGCCGGCGACCACCGCCGCGGTGAAGAGGTAGACGCCCTCGGTCCCGAGCTGGAGCGCCTTCTTCACCGCGAGGCTCGCTGAGCCCTCGGCGGCGGCGACCCCGAAGCGCCGGGAGAGGAACCAGACCTTGAGCCCCTCGGCGAGGATGGGTCCGCCAGGAAAGCTCAGGTGGACTGCCTCGGTGGACAGGCGCAGCCCGAGCAGCCGCCAGGTGGCGACCCGTGCCTCGAGCCCGCGGAGGATGGCGGCCCACCCGGCCGTGTCGAGCGTCACCGCGACTCCGTAGGGAACCACCGCCAGCAGCGCGAGCGGGCCCACCTCGGCGAGCAGCCGCGCGACGTTGCGGAGGTCCGCCATCCAGAGCACGCGGACGAAGAGGCCGACGGAGAGGACCAGGACCAGCACCCGGAGGATCCGCCTGGCAGGGCTTGTCCGTGGCGGGGCGAGGGCCGGGTCGATCGGGGGCAGGACCTTCGACGCGTGCTCGCTCACACCGCCCACCGCGTCACGCGCGAGAGGAGCCCGGGCGAGTCCACCCGGCGGGCGAAGAGCTCGAAGGGCTCGCGAGGGACGCCCCGGTGCTCGAGCGCGGCGAGCGACGTGTCGATCGGCGCGTCGGTGCGGAGCGTGGCGAGCGTCCGGTAGAGGAGCGCATCCTCGCGGTGCTCGGCCAGGGTACGCGCGAGGGTGTCGCGACCGCGGACGGAGTCGGGCCAGGCGCGAGGGTCGGAGGGGATCTGCTCCAGATGCCGGAACGCGCCGAGCACGGCGGCGGCACCCTTCTCCCCGAACCCGTCGAGTCCCGGGATGCCGTCGGCGGTGTCCCCCACCAGCGCCAGCCAGTCCGGGATGCTCTCCGGCCCGATGCCCCGCAGCGCCCGGAGCGCCGCCTCGTCGACCTCCTTCCCGCGCATCCGGTCCACCTGGACCACCTGGTTGCCGCGGAGGCACTGCCCCAGGTCCTTGTCCGGGGTGAGGATGCGAACCTGCTCCACCTCGGAGGCGAACCGAGCCGCGCCGCTGGCGAGCGCGTCGTCGGCCTCGAGCTCACGCATCGACCAGACGACGATGCCCAGCGACCGGGTCGCGAGCTCGGCCAGGTCGAACTGCGCCAGGAGCTCCGGGTCGACCCCCTCCTCGGTCTTGTAGCCGTCGAACAGCGCGTTGCGGAAGGAGCGGATCGGGTTGTCGAACGCCACGGCGAGGTGCGTCGGCCGTTCCGAGGCGTCGGAGAGCAAATACAGCAGCGAGGAGACCAGCCCCACCGTCGCCTTGAGTGGGGTTCCGTCGGGCCCCTGGTGCGAGGGCCGGCGGGAGAAGTGCGCCCGGAACAGCTCGTAGGTGCCGTCGACGAGGTGGAGCCGCATGGTCGGCGGGGGACAGTACTCCGCAGGGTGAACACCGTGGCCCGCGACGGGCACCCTCCACGTGGCGCCGCGCAAAGAAGTGTCACGCTGCGGCGGCTCCCGGACACTCCCGCTAGACGGGCCACATGGGAGCGCGGAGGATGCAGGGCCTGCAGGAGGCCGAGGCTCTGGGGATGCGCGAGTTCTTCGGGATGGAGCGGGCCGGGGCGCGCCTCGAAGGTGGCCGGCTCATCCGGACGTTCTGGAGCGAGCAAGGGCGACGCTTCGAGCTCGACGCGCGCCGGCAGCGGTGGCGCGAGGTGCCGGGCATCGGTCCGCGGCCCGATCCGACTGACGGGTGGAATCCTCTCAGCGGGTGACGCGGGCCCGAGGCTCCGGACCCGCGTCGACTCGCTTCTCACTGCACGGACCGCCTTCCCGGCGGACCCTGCTGGCCGGGTTACGGCCGGTTCTTGCTGATCGGGTTGTCGAAGTACCGGGGCGTCTGAGCGAGGTGGGTGTTCAGGACCTTGAGGTCGGACTGGAGCTTCGCGACCTGCGCCTCCAGGGCCTTCACCTCCGCGCTTTGCGAGCCCTTGACCGAGGTCATGATGCCGGAGGCGTCCGCATCGACGGCCTTCGCCTCGGTCATCATCTGCTTCCGATCCTGCATCATCGCATCATGGGCCTTTTCCATCTGCTCCTGAGTCATCGGGGTGTACTTGGCGGCCTGCGCCATCACCACCCCGGCGCCGAGCAGCGCCAGCAGGGACACGACCCGCAGATTGCTCTTCATCGGCACGACCCCCTCGGGACCACGTGTTGGGGGGCGCAATGTATCCGGGCCCCCGGCCGGACGGTAGGTGATTGAACGCAAGGGCCGATTTCCAGGTTTCGAGGTGAACGGCCCGTCTGTGGCGAATCCGTGGAGGACGGCCCCGGGGGGGCCGGGCCCGGGTCCTCTGCCCATCCCGACCTGCGGCCGGGCGGATTCTGCCTCCCGGGACTGGGTGGAGGCTCAGCCGAAGAAGTCGATCTTGGCGGTCGCGAGATCGTACATCGCGCCGGCGATGCGGACCTTCTTGGCGTCGGCCAGCTCGGTGATGACCGGGCTCGTCTCGCGGAGCTTCTTCATCGTCAACTCGACGTTCGTCCGGGCCACGGCGTCGACGAACTTGGCATCCTTGCTGGTCCGGGTTCCCGAGTAGGTCGTGGCCTCCACCGCCGGGCGGATCTTCGCCAGCAACCCGGTCAGATTGCCGAGCTGGGCCCCGTCGATGGCGCCCTTGATCGCTCCGCAGGCCGTGTGTCCCATGACCAGGATGACCTTGGCGCCGGCGAGCTTGCAAGCGAACTCGATGCTTCCGGCGATGTCGTCGTTGAGGATGTTCCCGGCGATCCGGGCGTTGAAGACGTCGCCCAGCCCGAGATCCATGACGACCTCGGCAGGGGCCCGGGAATCGATGCAGCTCAGGAGCACCGCCGCCGGATGCTGGCCTCCGGCGGAGGCCCTCTGCTCGCGGAGGTAGTCCCGGTTCTTTCGCTCCCCCCGGGCGAACCGAGCGTTGCCCTGCTTCATCAGCTCCAGGATCTGGTCGGGGGACAGCTTCTCCCGCTGTTCTGCGGTCAACGCATCGGCGAAGGCCGGAAGGGACAGAGTGAGCCCACCGCCGAGGCCGCACGCGGCAGCTCCCGCGGAGAGACCCAGGAAGCGGCGCCGGGGGATCCGCGGCGAGACCGGGGCGGCGCGAGCATCTGGACACGTCTTCATGGGGGGGAGTCCTCCGTGTTCGAGACGAAACCGTGCGGCAGCGTCAGCGCTCGACCCGCGCCTTGCCTCTACCGGGCGGGGCACTCGCCCTCGCTACACCCCGCTCCGGCGCCGGTCGAGAAGCAAGTCCGAGACTTCACTGTGAGTGAATCGCGCCTCGGCCAGAGCCGGCGGCGCTCCGCTTCGCCCTCACCCCTGTACGGCGCGGAGCGGCTGCCGGAGCAGGGGCTCGAGAACCATGAGCTGCGCGTCGCGCACCGGCTCACCCGGGACCGGGGTCCGGCGGACGTAGGTCCCGTCGGGGAGGAGGTCCCGGGCCCGGCTGTTGTCGGTCAGGGAGGGCTCGATGACCTCGCGGTGGATGCGTGCCCGCAGCGCCCGGTCCTCCACCGGGAACATCAGCTCCACCCGGCGGTAGAGATTGCGGGGCATCCAGTCGGCCGAGGCGAGGAACAGCTCTTCCTCCTCCTCCGGCCCGAAGGCGAAGACCCGGCAGTGCTCGAGGAAGCGGCCGACGATGCTGAACACCCGGATGTTCTCCGAGACGCCCGGCAGCCCGGGCCGGAGGCAGCAGATTCCCCGGATGCACAGGTCCACCGCGCATCCCGCCTGGCTCGCCGCGTACAGCGCGTCGATCACCGAGAGGTCCACCAGCGCGTTCATCTTGGCGTAGATGCGCGCGGGCTTGCCGGCCCGGGCCCGCTCGGTCTGCTCGGAGATCTTCCGGAGGATCGTCTCGGCGAGCGTCACCGGCGCGACCGCCAGCTTCCGGTAGTGGGCCACCTTGGCGAAGCCGGACAGCGCGTTGAAGACCTCGGAGACGTCCTCGCCCAGCCCCTGGTCGGCGCTGAACATGCCCAGGTCGGTGTAGAGCCGCGAGGTGGTCACGTTGTAGTTGCCGGTCGAGAGGTGCACGTAGCGGCGGATCTGGCCCTCCTCCTGGCGCACCACCAGGATGACCTTGGCGTGCGTCTTGAACCCCGCCGAGCCGTAGAAGACGTGGACCCCCGAGCGTTCCAGCTGCCGGGCCCAGACGATGTTGTTCTGCTCGTCGAAGCGCGCCTTCAGCTCGATGGCCACCGCCACCTGCTTTCCGTTCTCGGCCGCGGCGCTCAGCGCCTTGACGATCTCCGAGTTGGAGCCCGTGCGGTACAGCGTCATCTTGATCGCGAGGACCGCGGGATCCTCGGCGGCGCGCCGTAGAAAGTGCAGCACCGGCTGGAACGAGTCGTAGGGGTGATGGAGGAGGATGTCTCCCAGGCGCACCACCGCGAACGGGTCGGCCGCCTCGGCCAGCGCGTGGTTGAGGTTCTGGACGAACGGGGTGTCGTGGAGGTCCGCGCGAGGGAGGCTCGCCACCGACATCAGGGCGGAGACCCCGAGCACGCCGGATTCCTCGTAGAGGTCGTCCTCCTCGATCTCCAGCTTGGAGAGCAGGAACTCGCGGATCCGCTGCGGCGTGTCGGGGTGCACCTCCAGCCGCACCACCGCGCCGAACTTCCGGCGCCGGATCTCCCGGTCGATGGTGACGAGGAGATCGTGCGCCTCCTCCTCCATGATCTCGATGTCCATGTCCCGGGTGATGCGGAACGGGTGGACGGCGAGGATCTGCATCCCGGGGAAGAGCTGATCGAGGTTGGCGGAGATGAGCGCCTCGAGGGGCAGGAACTCGCCGGGGCGAACCTCGTCCGGGTTCTCGCAGAACCGCTCCAGCGGCACGAACCGCGGGAGGATCTCCGGGACCTTGACGCGGGCGAACCGACGCTCGCCGGACTCGGGGTCGGCCGCCTCCACCGCCAGCGAGAGCGAGAGGTTGGAGATGAAGGGGAAGGGGTGGCCCGGGTCCACCGCGAGCGGGGTGAGGACCGGGAACACGGACTCGCGGAAGTAGGCCTTGGCCCGCTCCTGGGCCGCCTTGCCGAGCGACTTCCAGTCGCGGATGCGGATCCCGTGCTCGGCCAGCGCGGGGAGCAGCTGCCGCTCGAGGAGGTCGGTCGCGTCCTTCAGCAGCTTGCGGACCACGTCGCGGATGCGGGCCAGCTGCTGCCGCGGGGTCAGCCCGTCCGGGCTGCGCTCGGCCTCGGCCTGCTCGAGCTGCTCGTGGAGCCCCGAGACCCGGATCATGAAGAACTCGTCCAGGTTGGAGAAGGTGATGGACAGGAACTTGAGGCGCTCGAGCAGCGGCCAGTGGGGATCCGCCGCCTCCTCCAGGACCCGCGCGTCGAAGGCGAGCCAGGAGAGCTCCCGGTTGAAGTAGAGCGCGGGCTCCTTGGGGGTCGGGCGGGCTCCGGGAGTCCTGGGCTCGGGGCGGGTCATCGTGTCCTCAAGGTTTTTCACTCCGTTCTTTGCCCGGCAACCGTGACAATCGCGCGGCGAATGGGCTTCCAGCCAGCGCGGAATTCACCGCGACAGGGAACAGACCGGTGCGCCGCGCCGGGCGAGCGGTCGCTCCCCACGAACGGTCTCCGCCGTCCGCGAGCACGAGGTCCCTCGCAGCGCGCGACCTCGGGCCGTGGGGCCGCGGTCCGGTAAGGTCGACCGCTCGTCTCCGTGCGCGCGATTCTCATGGTCGGCCTGCTGCTCTTCGCGTGCGCGCACGACCCGCGTCCGCCGCAGCTCGACGGGTGGCGCGAGCTCCGCTCCTCGCACTTCGTGCTCCGGACCGACCTGCCTGCAACCGACGCGCGGATCACCCTCGAGCGCCTGGAGACGCTCCGGGCCGCACTCCAGTCCGTCTGGTCGGAGGCCGACGACGCCGACACCCCGGGGATCACGGGGGCGATCGTCCTCCACGACCGGACAGAGCTCCGCGGCTTCACCCCCTGGGCCGGTTTCGCGACCGTCACCCGGCGCGGCCCGCTGCTCGTGGCCTCGGGGAGGGAGGTCGCCTTCGGGGATCTCTCGCCCCACCCGGAGCTTCTGGCCCACGAGGTGGCGCACGGGCTCGACCGGCGCTGGATGCCCGGGGCCCCCCGCTGGTTCGACGAGGGGATGGCCTCGTATCTGGAATCTGCCGAGCTCGTCGACGCCGGCCGGGTGCGGCTCGGGGCGCTATCTCGCGACGAGGTGGAGCAGGCGCGCGCGCACACCCTACTCCCGCTCGACACCGTGGCCGCGGCGGCATGGGAGACCGCGAGCCCGTCCGAACTCTTCGAGATCTACCGCTCGGCGCGCCTCTGGGTGCACCTACTCCGGGCCGAGGAGCCGGCGCGGATGCGGGCGCTGGAGGCGGCGCTCCGTCGCGGGGTCGCCTGGCGCACGGCTTGGGCCGACGTCCGGCGCGGCCTCGACACCGCACGCCTCGAGGACGCCCTGCGCGCCTGGCTCTACGTGGGAACGATCCCCACGGAGCTTCGCCGGTTCTCGCCTCCCCGGGTGCGGATCGACGAGCGCCCCCTCGCGGCGTGGGAGGTGCACCTCACCCTCGCCGAGCTGCTCGGAGCCGTGTCCGGCGACGTCCCCTCCGACCGCCAGCGCGCGGAGCTCGAGGCCGCCGTCCGCGCGGCGCCGGACCAGCCGCTGCCCCAGGTCCTGCTCGCGGATCTGGAGACCGACCCCGATCGCCGCCTCGCCCGCGCCGAGGCTCTTCGGAAGTCGTACCCACGCAGCCCGGACGCGGCGGTCTTCCTCGCTCGCGTCCTCCGCGAGGAGGGCGGCCCGGTCGAGGGACGCCGCGAGGCGATGCTGGACGCGGTGGTGCTCGCTCCGGACGACGTCGATGCGCTGACCGCCCACGCGCTGGAGGAGGCGCGGGTCGGTGAGCTCGCCCG